>DATKEE010000624.1:0-7481 GCA_035544555.1 Candidatus Methylomirabilota bacterium | reverse complement strand
GTTCGCCGGGGAGTCCGACGACCCGCGGGTCGCCGGGAAGCGCGTGGAGCCGGCACGGGTGCTGTTCCGAAAGCGCGTTCTCCGGCAGCGCCTCACGGGGCAATGGCGAGTCGAGGTGAGCGGAGGTCTCCGGGTTCATGCCGCTGGAGAAGCGGTGATGCAGCAGGCCGTTCTCCCGGTCGAGCAGGGCGACGGTGGCGTGTCTGGCGCCGATGATCTTGCGGGCCGCGCCGCAGAAATTGCCGAGCAATCTGTGAGGATCCCGCTCGGAGGCGAATTGCAGGCCCAATTCAATCATCGCGTCGAGCCGCGGAACCACCGTTTCCGCCTTCTGCGCCAGCTTCGTCAGCAGCAGACTCAGATGATTCCGCCTGAATTCCTCGATCGGTGGCGGAGTCACGGGGGTCTGAGGCATTCCCAGGACCTCATTGACGACCTGGAGGATTTTCTCGGGCTCGGCCGGTTTGGTGATCATGTGGGAGACACCGCACTGGGTGGCGAGGGCGCGGGTTTCGGATTCCAGGTAGGTGGCGGTGTAGAACACGACCGGCATCCGGACGAACGCCGGATTCTCCCGCAGCCGGCGCACAAATTCGAATCCGTCCATCGTCGGCATCAACAGGTCGGCAATGATCAGATCGGGAGGGGCGGCCTGCGCCAGCGCCAGCGCCTCGGCGCCATCGGCCGCCTCGCGCACTTGATGTCCGGCGTAACCCAGGACCGTCACGAGCAGATCGCGCGCGACCGGATCGTCATCCACCGCCAGAATTGTCGCCATGTCCGGCTCCTTTCCTTTGAGGTGTGCTCCGTCTGGATCGCTGAGCGTTGGGCAGGAAGGCCTCGACTTGAGTCACGAAGGTTTCAGGGTCGATCGGTTTGGAGATGTAACCGTCGAAACCGCCTGCCAGGATTCTGTCGCGGTCACCCACCATGGCGAGCGCCGTGACGGCCACGAGCGGAATGGCGCCCGACCCGGCGCCGGCCTTGATCTCGCGGGCCACCTCATGGCCGTCCATGCCCGGAAGCTGGATGTCGCACACGATCAGGTCGGGCTTCTCGCGGCGCGCGACCGCCAGTCCCTCCGCGCCGTCGCGCGCGGTGAACAGGACGTGTCCGAACGCGTTCAACAGATAGGTCATCAGTTCGAGGCTGGCTGGATTGTCCTCAATGATCAGGATGCGCGCGGGCATGGGGAGAAGAGGGTGCCGATTGTTCGTCACTCAACGCGAGGGTGAGGCGGCTGCCTCTGCCAAACTCGCTTTGCAAGGTGATCGTTCCGCCCAACAGGTCGGCCAGTTTCCGGCTCAGGTGCAGGCCGAGGCCCGTGCCTTCGTGCCGCCGCCCGCCCGCTCCCACCTGGGCGAAGGCTTGAAACAAGTTCGCCTGGTCCTCTTCCCGGATCCCGACGCCGGTATCGGTGATCGAGATTTCCGCCAGCGTCCGCCCGCCGTCCTGACGCTGAATGAGTTCAATCCGCACCGAGCCTTGATCCGTGAACTTGATCGCGTTGTTGGTCAGATTGATAAGGATCTGGTCAAGCGCCCGACGGTCCGTCCGGATCACCACGTCGCGGGGCGGGAGGACGGTTTCGAACGTGAGCCCCTTGTTCTCCGCGGCGGGGCGCAGTGCCGTCGCGACGTTTCGCAACACGCTCTGGCAGGATACCGGTTCGAAACTCAACTCCACCTTGCCGGATTCGATTTTGGCGAGGTCGAGCAGGTCGTTGATGAGCGAGAGCAGATGCCTGGCGCTGGTCTGGACTGTCCGGAGTTGTTTTTCCTGATCGGCGTTCAGCGGGCCGGGCAGTTTCATCAGGAGGGTGCCGGTGAACCCGATGATTGCATTGAGCGGAGTGCGCAACTCATGGCTCATCGTGGCGAGGAAACGGTCCTTTGCCCGGCTGGCTTTCTCCAATTCGACATTCTTTTCCCGCAACGTCTGCTCGAACCGTTTGCGGTCCGTGATGTCGCGAATGGAACTGCTGACGAGAATGCCTTCCTCGGTTTCCAGCGGACTCAGGCTGATCTCGACGGGAAATTCCGAGCCGTCCTTCCGGAGGCCGAAAAGCTCCAGACCCACGCCCATCGGACGAATCTTTGGGTCGTCGAAGAACCGGTTGCGATGCCCGGGGTGCCGGGCTCTGAACCGCTCGGGCACGAGCAATTCGACCGGTTTATTAAGCAACTCCGCGCGCGTGTACCCGAACAGCTTCTCCGTCTGTGAATTCACCAGAACCATGTGCCCCGCGCGATTGACGATGACCATGGCGTCGGGCGCGGATTCCAGTAGGCCGCGAAACTTCTGTTCAGCGCGTTTGCGGTCGCTGATGTCGCGGATGGCGCTCATCACCAGGGTTCCCTCCTCGGTCTTCAGCGGGCTGAGGCTGATTTCCACGGGGAATTCGCGTCCATCCTTGCGGAGGCCGTAGAGTTCGAGGCCGGCGCCCATGGATCGGGTGCGGGGCTGGGCGAAATAATTGGAGCGATGTCCCACGTGACCGTCGCGGTAACGCTTTGGGAGAAGCACCTCGACGAGTTGGCCGTAAAGTTCGGCGCGTTCGTATCCGAAAAGCTCCCCGGCCTGGCTGTTGGCCAGGACCACCCGGCCCGTGCTGTTCACAATCACGATGGCGTCGGGTGTGGATTCCAGCAGATCGTGGTAGCGGGCCTCGATCAGCTTGATTTCCTCCACCAGCAACTTCTGGAAGTCCGGCTTCATACAATCATCCATGTGATCGAAACCCCGCACCGGCCCGGCTGCCGGCTTCGCGCGGCAACTCCGCGAGCACTCCCCGCCTGGCGAATGGGGGCGCGCTTTGCGCGCAGCGGCAGCCTAGGAAGGTGGGATTGCCAATGGCAAGCGGCAAATCATGCGGAACGGCGCCGCGTGTGTGATCGAAAGCGGGTGAAAGCATCGGTGCAACTTCTTGTTACAGGTGTAACTGGATTTGGGTGCCTGCATCCACCGGGTTTCACGGCTGCGGGCGCGTCACGCCCATTCCATCGCGTAGCAGCGGAGGTAACGACGCTCTGATTTTCATTCCGGGGCAGGACGACCGAATTGCGCCCCCGGTCTGTTCAACCCAACCGATTGAAGCCATTCAAGCGGGAAACCACCTGCCTGCGCTCAGGCTTTCGCCTTCGCCAGGGCTTTGGCGGACAAGTTGGCGGACAAGTCGGCAGGCAGGCGAATCAACACGAATTCACACGAATGAAGGGCGATGCCATTGGAGCGCCGGTCTCCGATCCGGCTCGGTACGAACGGGAGGAATCGCGCCGGGTCGGAGACCGGCGCTCCGATTTGCGCGAAGGCTCATGGGCTACAGTCAAGGGAAAATGAAATGAAGGGGTGAGGGCGGGTTGGACCTTCCAGTAAATCGATTCCCAGTCAGCGAAAGAAAATCACACCAAAATTTTCTGTCCTGATGTCCCGGGCGCGGCGGCTTGTTCGTCGTGGATATGAAGTTGAAAACCACAACACACAACGAAAGGACCTCATGAAAACGAAAATCACCCCTGTTAGCGCCGCTCTGCTGCTGGCTTCCGCGCTCTGGCTGAACGCCGGCGAGGCCGGGAAAGGCTCGTCCGAACTCGAGCGCATGAAAACCCTGGTCGGCACTTGGGAGGGCAAGGTCGATATGGGCGAGGGCCCCATCGACATGACGATCGAGTATCGGCTGCTCGCGGGCGGCAGCGTCCTCGAGGAACGCTGCTTCATCGGCACGCCGAACGAGATGGTCTCCATGTATTACGACCAGAACGGCAGGCTGGCGATGACGCATTACTGCGTGATGGGCAACCGGCCCCAAATGCTTCTCAAGGAGTCGGACGCGAACACCATCCGGTTCGATTTCGACGAAACGGGCGGCATCAACCCGGCGAAGGAATCGCATATGCACGCGTTGACCATCCGGTTCGACGATGCGAACACGATCACCACGAGTTGCAGGTCGTTCATCGACGGTGAGGAGATGGAGGAAAAGCCGGCGACGTTCAAACGGGTGAAGCCATAGTCCAGGGTGACAAGAAACGATCCGCATGAACAACCCGGGCGCGCCAGGGAACGACTGGCAGTCGCAACGGCTTGACGAATACCCCAAACATCCTACAACAAGCGATCATGAACACATCGACATCCAAGACCGATTATCTGCTCCTGTTCCGCGGCAACGACTGGGACAAGGACCTTTCACCGGACCAGCTTCAGCAGGTCGTGACCGACTGGTACGCCTGGTTTGAGCGGCTGAGGCGCGAAGGCAAATGCGCGGGAGGCCACCCGTTGCGGAACGAGGGCAAGACGGTGTCCGGAAAAAAGGGCCGCACAGTGGCGGACGGACCGTTCGCCGAGTCCAAGGAGGCCGTGGGAGGCTACTTCTACCTTCAGGTGGAGGACGAGGCGGAGGCAATCGCCATCGCGCAACAATGTCCGGGACTCGAGTTTGGTTGCGTCGTCGAGGTGCGTCCGGTGGCGGACATGTGCTCGGCGCGGGCGCGGGCCATGGAGCAGGCCTCGCGGCAGGGTCAGTTTGCAGGCGCGGCCTCCTGAGGCCGGTCCACGGGAGCACCGGTCGTCTCGCCTCGCGGCCGGGGTCGCGGGTGCGCATTCATGAACCCATCCGAGCACAATGAAACACCGCCGCCAGCCGCGGAGATTACCCGGCTGGCGGAACATCTTTTCCGGCATGAAGCGGGAAAAATGGTCTCCGTCCTCACCGGCATCTTCGGGATCGACCGGTTGCAACTGGCGGAGGACGTGGTTCAGGAGGCGCTGGTGCGCGCCTTGCAGACGTGGCCCTATTACGGCATACCCCGAAATCCGGCGGCCTGGCTCACGCAGACGGCGAAGAACCTCGCGCTGGATGTGATCCGGCGCGAGAGGACCTTTGTCGAAAAGCAGCCACAGATCATCGCCTTCATCGAGCAGTGGTCGGAGGAATGCAATCCGGAGGATTCGCCGGCGTTCGAGCACGAGATTCGCGATGGCCGGCTGCGGCTGATGTTCGCGTGCTGCCATCCGAGAATCCCGCAGGACGATCAGATCGCGCTTGCGCTGAAAACACTATGCGGGTTCAGCGCCGCCGAAATTGCCAAGGCATTCCTGACGACCGAAGTGGCGATTGCCAAGCGGCTGACACGGGCGCGGCAGAGGATTCGCGAGGCGGACATTCCCTTCGAGATACCCGCCGGCGAGGAGGTGGCTCAGCGGCTGGACGGCGTGCTGCGAACGCTCTACCTGCTGTTTAACGAAGGTTACAAGGCGTCGAGCGGCGAGCGGCTGGTGCGGGAGGAACTCTGCCATGAAGCGACGCGCCTGACGATCCTGCTGGCCGGGCATCCGATGGGCAACCAGCCCCGGGTCCATGCGCTCGCCGCGCTGATGCTGTTCAATGGCGCCCGCCTCCCCGCGCGCATGGACGGCGACGGCAATATTCTGCGGCTGATGGAGCAGGACCGGTCCGCGTGGGATCGGCGGATGATCGCGCGCGGAATGTTTCATCTCGCGCAATCGGCCGCCGGCGACGAACTCGGCGAATACCATCTTCAGGCGGGCATCGCGGCCTGCCACTGTGTGGCCGCGGATTACGAATCCATCAACTGGCGGCAAATCCTTTCCCTCTACGACCGGTTGGTCGGGATCGACGATTCCCCGGTGGTGGCCTTGAACCGGGCGGTGGCGGTGGCGCAGGTGCATGGTCCGGAAGCGGGGATTGAAGCGGCCGGGGCGATCCGCGGACGGGAGGCGCTGGATTCGTATTACCTGTTCTCGGCCGTGATGGGGGAATTGGAAATGCGCCGGAATGACTTCGGTGCCGCCGCCGGTCATTTGCGCAAGGCGGTCCGGCTTGCCGGGGTTCGATCGGAGCAGGTCTTTTTGAGCAAGCGGCTCCGCGAGTGTGAGATGAAGAGCCCGGAGCGGCCCCAGCCGGAACGCCGGTCTCCGACCCGGCAAGGGGATACGGTAGGGGCTCACTGGCCGGCTCGGAAAACGGCGCCTGGGTAAACGGTGGAACATTCTCCGAGCGATACGTGAGGTTCAGGTGCTTCGAGGCGAGGAGGGCGTCCTGAGTGCATTGGACGTTGAAGCGGCGTGACCTGTCCGCCGACTTGTCCGCCGAAGCTTTAGCGGAGGCGGGAGCCATGGCGAAGGTGGAACGCCGCGCGCCGGGGCTCCGCATCCAATTTTCCAGGCGCGTGCAGCCATGCCAGAAAAATGGTTCCACTTTACGCTTGTCCTGTTGTGACTATGGATGTAGTCGTTTAGCCGCACTCAATAGTTATCACTGATTCCATGCCCAAACCACCCCCCATCTCCGAAGCCGAATGGAAGGTCATGAAGGTCCTCTGGAAGCAGTCGCCGCTGCCGGCCTACGACATCGTCCAGGCCCTGTCGCGAACCGAGGACTGGCATCCCAACACGGTCAAGACCCTCCTCAGCCGGCTTCACAAAAAGAAGGCGGTCGGCGTCAAACGCTACAAGAACCTGTTCCTCTATCATCCGCTGGTCACCCAGGAGGATTGCATCCACGCCGAGAGCGAATCGTTCCTCGACCGCGTTTTCGGCGGTTCGGTGAAACCGCTGCTGGTGCACTTCGCCCGGAAGCAGAAACTGTCCGCCGCCGATCTCGAGGAATTGAAGCGCATCCTGAAGGAGGAGCAATGAAATGAACGCGATGGAACTCATCGAGAACGCGGCGTCGATCGTCTGGCGTTTGTCCTGGCAGGCGGCGGCATTGGCGCTGGTTGTTCTCGTGATTCAAAGGCTCTTCCGCGGACGCCTCGCCCCGGCATGGCGTCACGCGCTGTGGTTCCTGGTGCTGACGCGGCTGCTTCTTCTGGTCTCATGGGAGAGCGGTTTCAGCGTGTACAATCTGATGCCGCGTTCCGCGCAATCGGAATCCCGCCCGACGCATTACGCCACGATGGACGGGAGTAGCGAAGCCCCGCCGCCAATGCCGTTTGAAATTGAAAAGGAGTCAACGCTTTCGCGCGTGGAGCCGGACTTGATTCCAACCCACCAGCGATCCGCTCCGTCCGTTTCGGCGCCCGTCCACCACGCGGAATCGGTTCCGGTTCTGGAGGCGCCGGTTTCCGCGGAACAATGGACCTGGCAACAGGCGCTGGCGATGATGTGGCTGGGCGGGCTGCTGTTGATGAGTGCCCGATTGGCGGGCGGGTATTTGTGGTTCGCGTCGAGGTTGCGGCGCGAGCGGCAGGTGGAAGATCCGGCGGTTCTGGAATTGTTCCAACAATGCCGCGAACTCATGCGCGTCCGGACCCGGGTGAGACTCCAGGAAACCGGGGCGGTCGAGACACCTGGGCTGTTCGGGTTGATTCGCCTGCGGCTGCTGTTGCCTGCCGGGTTGATTGATCGTTTGTCCCGCGCTGAATTGCGCCACGTCCTACTGCACGAACTGGCGCACGTGAGACGTCGGGACGTGCTCGTAAACTGGCTGGTGGCGGCGCTGCAAGCCGTTCACTGGT
>DATKEE010000623.1:0-4618 GCA_035544555.1 Candidatus Methylomirabilota bacterium | reverse complement strand
TCCATGAATGTCCCTCTGGTCATGACCGTCCTGGGCCGGGATCGCACCGGTCTGGTTGAATCCCTCGCCCGCGTCGTGGCCGCGCATGACGGAAACTGGCTCGAGAGCCGGATGTGCCGGCTCGGAGGCGAGTTCGCCGGTCTCCTGCGAATCCATGTTCCCGAGGAACAACGCGCGGACCTGGAGAAGGCGCTTGGAAGTCTCCCGGATGTCACCGTCGTCACGCGCCTGGATCAACCGGTCGCGACGGGTCCGAATTCACGCCTTGCCTCGCTCGACGTCGTGGGACATGACCGACCTGGCATTGTCCGTGAAATCTCCCGCACGCTCGCCAGTCAGGGTGTGAACCTCGAACAACTCTCCACCGAATGCCTCAGCGCCCCCATGTCCGGCGAACCCCTCTTTCAAGCGCGCGCCCGGCTTCTCCTGCCCCCGGGACTGAAGGTGGGCGACCTGCTCAAATCCCTCGAACGCGTCGGCACGGATCTGACCGTCGAAATCTCCTTGCTGGAACTGGATCCCGCCCAGGAAAAGACAGGCGCAAACCACCTTGTCCCCCCCGCGTGAGATCCTGTGAAACTCCGGGCGCCCATGGCTCTCCAGGTGCCGTTCGAAAGTCAACGGGGCCGGACACAAAAAACGATGCTTCCCGGCCGGCTATGAACTCCGCGTCCCGGCCCTGCCCGCGCTCCGCATCTTCGCGAGCAAATCATCCCGCTCGGAGGTGTCCCCTGAACCGCATCCGGACTGGCCGTCGCCATTTCCCTGACCGGCGCCCTTCGCACCGGTATTGAGCGCGTCCCTGGCCTCCGCCAGATGCCCCCTGCCCGCTGAAAACCCGTTGAAGGCATTGACCCGGTCGCCCTCCGCGTAACGTGCCGGGCGGGGAAGGAAGTTGTATTTGAAGTTCAGAAACGTGTCGCGAGGACTGGAACTGAGCGCGCCGCTCGGGTCGTAGCCGCAATGCACCATGCAATTCTCGCAACGCGAGTCGCGCGCCACCCCGTCCACCACGCCATACCGGCTCCAATCCACCCGCTCGAGCATCTCCTGGTAACCCGCATAATGACCGTCGGTCATCAGATAACACGGCGCCTTCCATCCCCGGATGTTGCGCGTCGGAATCGCCCAGGCGGTGCACGTCAGTTCGCGTTTTCCCGCCAGAAACTCCTGGTAGGCCGGCGTCCCGAAAATCGTGAACCGCCTCCCCCACTCCTGGATCTTCGCGAACTTCTCCCGCGTCATCGCCCGCGTCAGAAAAAAATCCTCCGGCTTCCGGCCCAGTCGCGACACCATGTCCTTCTTCGCCGCGTCGTAATCGTATCCGGGGGAGATCGTGTGCCCGTCCACGTCCAGCCAGGAGAAATACTTGAACATGTCCTCGATCTCGCGGACATCCGTCTCCTTGTAAACGGTCGTGTTGGTCGCGACCTGGTAACCGAGCAGCTTCGCCATCCGGATCGCCTCCACGCATTCCTTGAACACACCCTCCCGCTCGACAATCAAATCATGCGTGTACTCCAGTCCATCGACATGAACATTCCAGTACATCCATGGCGTCGGGCGGATGACCGGCCGGCCGTCGGATTTTCCCTTGCGGATCGTTTCCGCCTCCTTCGCGGTGATCAGATTCCCCGCGAGCAGACGCTCCAGGGTCGGTTCCCGCGACGGATCGTAAATCGCGGCCAGGTAATCCCGCATCTTCTTCCGCATGAACATGCCGTTCGTGCAGACATAGACGATGCGCCCCTGCCCCAGAAGTCCGTCGATCAATTCCTCGATCTTCGGATAAATCAGCGGCTCACCCCCGCAAATGGAGACCATCGGCGCGTCGCACTCCGTCGCCGACCCAAGACAATCCTCGAGGCTCATCATGTCCTTGAGGCTGGTCGAGTATTCGCGGATGCGCCCGCAGCCGGTGCACGTCAGGTTGCAGGTGTGCAGCGGCTCCAGTTGCAACACGAGCGCGAACTTCGGAGTCCGGCGCAACTTGTGTTTGATGATGTGACGGGCGATCTTCGCCGTCAGCGCAAGTGGAAATCGCATATGAAATCAATGGGCTCAGACCACGGGACCCGGGGGGATGGATTCCCGCAAACCGTCCGGGGAATCCCCGCTCGATTCATTCCCGACCAGTCCCGGCAGGAGGAAACTCGCCGGCGATATGCTCTGCGAGGCACTGAACCCGCCGCAGCCGGTGCCTATCAGGCAGAGGGCCGCAAGGATTGCCAGTGTGCGGAGAATCCGGTCTAATCTCACGGGAGCACTCTATGAATCGCCGGAACAGGATGGCAACCACTAAATCCCGCAATCCCGGCTCCGTCCGGAATGGCCGGCTGCGGCGCGCGCCGATGGTTTGCCTGACAGGGTTGCTGGGCTGCCTCCTCCTGGCTTGTGGCGGGCACGTCTCCGGCGCCGGGCCATCCGACTCCCAATCCGGATTCAGGGAGGAGGCGCAACAGGCCTGGCAGGAAGCCCGCCGTCAACATCGCCAGAATCCCGCGGATAACCGGCGCGCCTGGGAATTCGCCCGCGCCTGCTTCGAGTGGGCGGACCACGCGAACGAAGACAGCCAGCGGGAACGCATTGCCGAACAGGGCATCCGCGCCTGCCGATCCGCCATCGAACGCGACTCCGGCCTCGCCCCGGCCCACTATTACCTCGCGCTGAACCTCGGCCAGGTGGCCCGCACAAAAACCGTGGGAGCCCTGCGAATCGTCTCCGACATGGAGCGCTCCCTCCATCGCGTCCTCGCCCTGAATGAAACGTTCGACCACGCCGGCGCCCATCGCAGCCTGGCCATCCTCTACGCGGAGGCCCCGGGATGGCCCGTGAGCGTGGGCAGTCGATCCCGTTCGATGGAACATTTCCAGCGCGCCGTCCATTTGTCTCCGGACTATCCCGGCAACCGCATGGCCTGGCTTGAGGCCGCCGTGAAATGGAAGGAAAACGAAATCATCCAGACTCAATACGAGGCCTTGAAAAAACTGATCCCCCGCGCCCGCGAGGAGTTCTCCGGACGTCGATGGGCTCCCAGTTGGGCGGAATGGGACGAACGCTGGAAGCTTCTCCGCGAGCAAATCGAGCCGGACCAGGCCCCTGAAGACTGACCTTCCGCGTCCATCGTGTCCCGCCGGCGCGCCCCCTGATCACCGGCCGGCTGCAAAGCGGATCCGCCAAGTACGGAGCCCGCTACCCATCCAGCGGCAACTCTCGGTTTCGATAATGCACAATGCGGAACTCCGGCTGGTCGTCGATGACTTCGACCGCCTCGAAGGCATCTTCAAACGGCGGAAAGAAGGCGTCCCCCTCCACCACCCGTTTCACCAGGGTGAGATAAAGATCCGAACAACGCGGCAGCGCCTGCGCGTAAATCTCCGCCCCTCCGCAAATGAACACGTCTTGAGCGAACTCGTCCGGACGGATGAGATCCAGAGAACTGAAGATCGAGATGTCGTCCGATTGATCTCCGTCAATTCGCGTGAAATGCAACTGGTACTCACCCTTGACTCGCGGTCCTCCCCGCCACTCCCGGTACGCGCCGAACACTTCAGGATGACTGTGGATCAGCCTCCTGGGATGCCGTGTCAGAATGAGCTTCCTACGGTTCGGCAGAGGACCGGGAAGCCCTTCAAAGGTTTTCCTGCCCATGACCGCCACATTCCCCAACGTTTGCCTTTTGAACCACTTGAAATCCCGCGGGATATGCCACGGAATCCGCCCCTGGCTGCCGATCACCCGGTTCTCGGACATAGCGGCGATGGCTTTCAAATGCTTCATGTGCACGGCTCGCGGTTTCACTTCACTCGAGGTCTAAAAGCCCGGGATTATGAGGCAATGTTCCAACGCTGGTTCAATTTAAATGGCGACGGTCACCATCGGAATCAGGCCGGTTGTTGCAGAGCCAGCGTGCGGTATTGTCGAAGTTCCTCCTCCGTCAACTCACTTGGCGCCACCAGCCGGTAATGTTTCTCCTGCGCGATCTTCAGGAACCGGCCGTCCGGGGCGAACTCGAACATTGCGATCACCTGCTTGTCCATAAATTGCGCCGCAAGAGGCCGACAAATCATGCCTGTGAATTTCTCCTTTCCCATCATCCAGTCCTGCCACACCTGAACGACACTCAATACATCGGAACCCCGCTTGGCCTGAACCGGAACGAGGTAGTGAGCCCCCTGACGATCCATGCCCACGTAGAGTTCGTCTGTTTCCACCTGCCCCAATCCCCGAACCGTTGTCCGCAGGTGACTTTGCAACGGGTAGCAGGTGATTCCAGTGAAGACATCGATCAACCGGTTGTAACGCAGTCTGGCCAGCAAGGCCTGCTCATCAGTCAGCGCATACATGCTGATGATCCCGGGAGTGGCATCGGGAATCTTCACCTCCAGCAGGCCACGACGGGGATGAATCGATGCCAGCGAGGTGGCCACGAACGCATACCGGGCAGTTCCTGCCGGAAGAATGACCCAATTCTCACCTGCCGGTGCAAGACGAGACACCGACTCGGGAAGCCGGGCCCGATATCGAAAACTGTAAATGATGTCGCCCAGATTCTTGGGCAATTTCACTCCCAACTCGCCTGCCGCGGTTTCCAGTGCCTCACGTGTAAACACCACCT
>DATKEE010000622.1:0-3043 GCA_035544555.1 Candidatus Methylomirabilota bacterium | reverse complement strand
AACGGGCGCTTGAGTTTTGCGGCGAGTGGTTCCGCCGTCACGGCTGCCGGAGCGTTCCCGTGGAGGCTTCGCTTGCGCGGAGCCGGGAGCGGCGGCTGGCGCTTGCCTACACTGTGGCGTGGTTGCGCGTGGCGGGCTCCAACTCAGTCCTGCCCGCGTGGGTGCGCTGGGAACATCCGATCACAGGGACGTTGATCCGGCAGCTTCGCGAGATTCCCTGCGCGCGGGAGGATTGCGGCTATTGCCGGCGCGTACACGACGCGCGCGAGCAGTTGCGCGCGTTCTTCGGACATGACGATTTCCGTCCGCATCCCCCCAATGCCGCCGGTGGAAGTTTGCAACGGGACATCATCGAAGCCGGCCTGCGCGATGAATCGCTTCTGGCCGTTCTTCCCACGGGGGCCGGCAAGTCGCTTTGCTACCAGCTTCCAGCCATGGTGCGAAACTTCCGGCGCGGAGTTCTGACCCTCGTCATCTCCCCGGTGCAGGCACTGATGAAGGATCAGGTGGACGGCCTGGTGCGGCGCACGGGCACACCGTTCGCCGCCGCGCTCCACGGCCTTTTGACTCCGCCCGAGCGGGGCGACATTCTTCGTCGGGTCCGGCTGGGGGACGTGGCGCTGCTTTATGTCTCTCCGGAACAACTTCGCAACCGGTCGTTCCGCGACGCCATTGCTGCGCGCGAGGTCGGCTGCTGGGTGTTCGACGAGGCCCATTGCCTCTCGAAATGGGGGCATGATTTCCGGACGGATTACCTTTACGCGGGCCGGTTCATCCGCGAATTCTCCCGTTCCCAGCATGGTGACATCCCGCCCATCGCGTGTTTCACGGCCACGGCCAGGCGGGACGTTCGCGAGGAGATTCTCGCCTACTTCAATGCCGAGACCGGGCGGCAACTGGCGTTGTATGAGGGCGGCGTGGAACGGGATAATCTTCGTTTCGCCGTCCAGACTCTCCCGGGGGGCGGCAAGCTGGAGCGGGTGCATGACCTGCTTGCCCATCATCTTCCCACCCCCGGCAGTGGCTGCGCCATCGTGTTTCGCTCCACACGCGAGGACACCGAGATCACGTCGGAGTATCTGCGCTCCAGAAACTGGCGCGCCGCCCACTTTCACGCCGGGCTGACACCGTCCGAGAAGAAGCGCATCCAGGACGAATTCCTGGGCGGGGATTCCCAGGTCATTTGCGCCACGAATGCCTTCGGCATGGGCATCGACAAGGAGGACGTCCGGCTCGTCATTCACGCCGACACACCCGGCTCGCTGGAGAATTACCTTCAGGAAGCCGGCCGCGCGGGGCGGGACGGGCGCACCGCAGAATGCGTGCTGCTCTACAACGAGGAGGATTGCGAACAACAATTCCGCCTTGGCGCGCGCTCCGAACTCAGCCGGCGCGACATCGCCCAGATCCTTCGCGGATTGCGGAAGGCCGCCCGCGGCAGGGGCGGAGAGATCGTCATCACCACGGGTGAGATTCTCAGGGACGAGGACGTTGATGCCGACATCGAGTTGCACGACCGGAGCGCGGATACCAAGGTGCGAACCGCGATTTCCTGGCTGGAGCGGACGGGTTACATCCAGCGCGATGAGAACGTCACTCGCGTCTTTCAGGCGCGCCTGCTCGTGCGGGACCTGAAGGAGGCCGGGGCAAAGATGGCCGCGTTGAATCTTCCGCAACAGGAACGGGCGCTCTGGACGGCCATCCTCCGGGAACTCATCAATGCCGGTCCGACGGACCATTTCACCGTGGACCAACTGGCCCTGCTCCCGGAGTTTAAAAACCTCGCGCTGGGAGACGCCCGCCCCCGGTCGCATCCCGAATATGTCAGCGCCCGCGTCCTGAAGATACTCGGCAGCATGGCGCAGGCGGGGTTGGTGAGACGGGACACTCTCCTCAACGCGTTCGTTCGGCACAAGGTGGCCGGCTCCTCGCGTCATCGTCTGGATCGTGTCCTGGAACTCGATCGCAAACTGGTGGACCTGCTGGCAATGGAGGAGCCCGATCCCGAGGGCTGGATGCCGCTCTCGTTGCGACTGGTCAACCAGCGCCTGTGCGACGGCGGTTGCGATTCCTCCGCCGAACTGGTCCGCGCCCTCCTCAAGAGCCTGAGCGAGGACGGCCGTGGATTCGCCGGCACCCATGGCAGTCTCGACCTCCGTTATCTCGCCCGTGATTCCTACCGGGTGCGCGTGCGCCGGAGCTGGACTGCCATCAGTGAACTGGCCGGAAAAAGGAGGCGCGTCGCCGATCTTGTGTTGAATGTTCTCCTCGCGAAAATCCCCGCCGCCATGGCCGCCTGCGCGGACCTGCTCGTCGAATTTTCCTTCGAGGAACTGCGGACCGCAATCGAACGCGACCCCGTCCTGCGTCCGGAGTTGAAGGACATCGACGCCGCGCTTGAGCGCGCGCTCATGTATCTGCACGAGCAACGTGTCATCGTCCTGCAACAGGGTCTTGCGGTTTTTCGTTCGGCGATGACCATCCGGCTCCAGCCGGAGGCCGCCGGCGAGAAATACAAGGCCAGTGATTACGAGCCGTTGCGGCATCATTACGGCGAACGAATCCTTCAGGTTCACGTCATGAGCGAATACGCGCGACGCGGCCTGGCGCGCATCCAGGAAGCCCTCGGACTGGTGCTCGCCTACTTCACCCTGGACAAGGAGGAATTCATCCGGCGCCACCTCGGCACTTCCCCGGAACTGCTTCAACACGCCACCACCGCACGGTCGTTTCAGCGCATCGTCACGGATCTCGACCACCCCGGCCAGCGCGGGATTGTCACCGCGCCCGTCCAGCGGAATCTGCTCGTTCTTGCCGGCCCCGGCTCGGGCAAGACGCGGACGGTGGTCCACCGCTGCGCCTACCTGTTGCGTGTCGAACGCGTCCGCCCCCAGGCCATCCTTGTGTGCTGCTTCAACCGGCACGCCGCCTCCGAGTTGCGGCGCCGACTGTCGGAACTCGCCGGAGCGGATGCGCGCGGGGTGACCGTGCTCACCTACCACGCCCTGGCCATGCGGCTTCTCGGACGCTCGTATTCCGCGCG
>DATKEE010000621.1:0-2515 GCA_035544555.1 Candidatus Methylomirabilota bacterium | reverse complement strand
CGTCGGCCAGGTTGGCGACCTGGGCTTCGAGGGACGAGGAGCGGGCGTCAAAACCCTTGCGTCGGCCGGGGTGATCGTAGCTGGTGTAATGTTTGACCAGACCTTCTCGCACCTCCCAGGAAAGGTTCAGTCCCGGGAAGCCTGGGTATTTCTGTTCGAGTTGCTCGACAATGCGGAGGCTCTGGCGATTGTGCTCGAAGCCGCCGCGGCCCTTCATCAGCTTGTTCAGAACACGTTCGCCTTTGTGACCGAAGGGCGAATGGCCGAGGTCATGGGCAAGGGCGATGGTTTCGGCGAGGTCCTCGTTGAGGTTGAGAGCGCGGGCGATGTTGCGGGAAATGGCCGCGACCTCCATGGTGTGGGTCAGCCGGGTGCGCAGGTGGTCACCGGAGCCGTTCAGGAAAACCTGGGTCTTGTATTCGAGCCGGCGAAAGGCACGCGAATGGATGACGCGGTCCCGGTCGCGCTGATAATGAGTGCGCCAGTCGGGCGGGGTTTCGCGGTGAACGCGCCCGCGGGTGTCGGCGCTGAACTGGGCGTAGGGGGCGAGGGTCTCCCGTTCGCGGCGTTCGAGTTCTTCACGGAGACACGGCATGGTCCGGCGCGGTGGCTAAAGGCAGGCTCTAAGGAGGGGTCAACCGGAGATTCGGAGGGCAACCCCTCCGTCAATGGGCGAGCAACTCCTGGACGGAGACTTCCCGCAATTCAAACAACCGCCGGATGGTGTCCTCGATCAGGTTGTTGGGGCAGGAGGCACCGGCGGTGACGCCGACGGTCAGCGGGCTGGAGGGAAGCCAGTCATGGGATTCAACCTCCTGATTGATGTGCTGATCGTAGTGCACGATCAACCGGTCGGAAACCATCTTGGCGGCGTTCTTGATGAAATAGGTGGGCAACTTCGCCTCGCCCATCTCGGCCAGATGGGAGGTGTTCGAGGAATTGTAGCCGCCCACAACCAGCAGCAGATCGAGCGGTTGCTGCAACAGCTTCTGCAGCGCGTCCTGCCGGTCCTGGGTGGCGCCGCAGATGGTGTCGAAAAAGCGGAAGTGTTGGGCGAGATTTTCCGGGCCGAAGCGTTTTGCCATGGCTGCTTTGAAACGGCGTTGAACCTCCTCGGTTTCGCCGCGAAGCATCGTGGTTTGATTGGCCACCCCGATCACGTTGAGGTGTTGATCGGGATCGAAGCCCGGAGAAAGCGCGCCCTTGAACTTTTCAAGAAAGGCGGCCTTGTCGCCTCCGTTCAGGATGTAGTCGCACACGTAATCCGTCTCCGCGAGGGTGAACACGACGAGGTAGTGCCCGCCGGGCATCGCGGTCGCCTGGGAACTGGTGGCCTTCGTCTCCTCGTGCCACGCCTTCCCGTGAATGATGCTGGTCACAGACTCGCGGGCGTATTGCCGGACGCGCTTCCATACGCTCATCACATCGCCGCAGGTGGTATCGACAAACCGCACTCCCTTCTCCTGCAGTTTCTGTCGTGTGCCGACCTCGGTGCCGAAGGCCGGGATGATGACGATGTCATCCTTTTTCAAGTCCTCGATGTCGGCGTTTTTCTCCTTGCCGGACAGAAACTTGATGTCCATGGCGCGGATCTGGTCGTTGACCTCGGGATTGTGAATGATTTCGCCGAGGATGTAGAGGGGTTGGTCCGGATAGACGCGCCGGGCGGCGTAGGCCAGGTCGATGGCGCGTTCCACGCCGTAGCAAAAACCGAATTCCTTGGCGAGTTTGACGGTCAATCGTCCGGGGGCGGTGAGGACGTTGCCATTGGCGCGGATGCGGTCCACCAACTCGCTGCGGTAATGCGACAGCACCTGGGCCTGAACGGCCTCCATGATATCCGGTCGTCGCAGATTGATCTTCCGGGGGGGGCTGGGAGCTTCCGTTGACATATCGCTGAACTGTAACAGCCTCAGCGAGTGCGTCTAGCTCCGAGATGGAGAAGGGGGTCGGGTGTGATCAAAGGGCGTGAAGATTTAAATCATTGCACCGGCGTGGGGGATGCCCAATGATGCCCGGCATCGTCGGAGCGTAGCTCAGCCTGGCTAGAGCACTTGCTTTGGGAGCAAGACGTCGCAGGTTCAAATCCTGTCGCTCCGACCATTTCTTTTTCCCAACATCCCCCTGGACATCCCCGGCCAGAATACTCGATGGCGATGCCGAGTTGGCGGACAGGAACCGGGGACGAACGAGCAAATCCGGCAGTTTTGCCAGTCGAAGTTCGACGTGACAGTCCCGCTCTTCGACAAGATCCGCGTGAAAGGGGAGGAGAAGCACCCGCTTTACGCCGCTCTGACCGGCACGAAGTCCCCGTTTCCGGGCGAGGTAAAGTGGAATTTTGGCAAGTTTTTGATCAGCCGGGACGGGCGGATTGTGCCGCGTTTCGACTCGCGGGACGAGCCCGATTCCGAGCAGGTTTTGGGCGCCATCCGGAAGGAACTGGCGGCAAAGTAACGCCGGGGCCAGAGGGGGAACGACGTTCGTGGGGATACTGCGGGCGGCTGGCCCCGCGGTT
>DATKEE010000620.1:0-9606 GCA_035544555.1 Candidatus Methylomirabilota bacterium | reverse complement strand
GGGGAGGGGGCAGGCCTTCATTTTGCCGCGGGCATCGCGGGTGACGCAGACCACGGTTAATTTGCCGCGGGCGACTTCGACCGGCGCGTCACCGTTCAACTTGCGGAAGAGGAAGAGGAAATCGAGGGACTTCGATCCCTTCCCGCTGACCAGGAGGCGGATTTCGACTTCATCCTCGAAGCGCAGGGGTTGGAGGTAATCGCATTCGGCGTGAACCCGGGGCCAGCCGACCGGCGGATCGAGATCATCCATGACGACCGAGTGGCCGAGCGACCGGAAGAAGGCGTGTTCGGCGGTCTCCATGTAACGGAAGAAGTTCGCGTAATGGACGATGCCGGCCATGTCAGTGTCGGCGAACTCGACGCGGCGGACGGCTGTGAACTCGTAGGGCATGAGCGCGAGGGGTGGGAGCGGGTTTCAGGCGGAGCTGGGAACAGATTGGCGGGGCATTTGAGCGGTCGTTTCGTGGAACAGTTGGATCATGTCCCTGGCGAGGCGGTCGATGTTGAAGTCGCGGAGGACGGCTTTCCTTCCGGCTTCACCGAGGGCGCGCGCCTTGTCCGGGTGGAGCAACAGGTCCTCGATGGCGTCCGCCAGGGAGGAGGGATCGCCCGGTTCACAGATCACTCCGCCGCCGGTGGCCCGGATCAGTTCGGGGAAGGCGGCATGGCGCGGTTTGACGACGGGGACGCCGGCGGCCAGGGCTTCGATGACATAGAGACCGAACGCCTCGCCGTAGAGCGCCGGCACGGAAAACACGGTGAGGGTGCGGAAGAACGCGAGTTTCTGTTCGCGTGTGAGGTTGGGATGGAATTCCACGTCCCCCAGAACGTGATGCTCGCGCAGCCGGTTGCGGAGCTGTTCCACGAACGGTTTGTCGGAGGGCCCGCAGCCGCCACCGATCTTGAGTTTGAGGTTTGGGATTCGGTTCCGTTTGCGGAGATGAAGGTAGGCCTCCACGAGGGTGTCGAGTCCCTTTTCGCCGCACATGCGGGCGAAGTAGCCAAGCACGGGCGGTTGGGGGGACTGGTCGGCAACGGTGTAGCCGTCGAGGTTGATCCCGTTGTAGGCGACGTGGACGGATCCGGCCGGCAGATTCAGGCGTGAGGCCATTGTCTCGGCGAAGTAGTGGCTGGGGGCGACGAATTGATCGACCTCGCGGGCGCGTTCGGACAGCGTGCGCCAGCAGGCGTCGCGATGTTCGACGGGCAGGGCATCGAGAAAGGTGTCCTCGCCCTGGAGCATGCAGATGACGGGGACGTTGAGTTCGCTTTTGAGCCGGCGAACCAGGCCGATGAGGAGGGCGTTCGAGAGGCAGACGACGTCGGGCCGCTCGCGATCCCGAAGCCAGGTGATGAGTTCATCCAGTTCGCGGGCCTGGTTGCCCTCCTCACCGCGGAGCATGGAGAGCGTGAGATCGCCGACATCGGCGGCGCGGGTTTTGGCGGCTTTGCCGGCGGCCCATTTGAGGATGCGCGGAGTGGCGAGCAGTTGATGGAGCCAGCGGGGCATGTGGCGGAAGAAGGCGGACTTTTGTTCGAGGTAAACATTGACGCCGCTGAAGAACACGGGTGTGCCGGCGCTCTGGTTGTCCTCCTCGAGGGTCATGGGGAGGTAGAGCGGCACCATGAGTGTGGAATGGCCGAGACGACGAAAGGCGGCGACGAGGGCATTGTCGCGGAAACAATTCCCGCAATACATGCCCCCCGCGCCCGGAGTGATCTGAACGATGTTCATGATACGCAGCCGTTGTGCATGTTTGTCACGCAACAGTCACGCGCACCCGACGGGTTCCTTCGAGGGATCGAGTGGTCCGCCATAGGGAAGCGATTCGGGAACCCCGGCGAATTCGGCGATGGCGTTGAACAAGCGGGTGAAATCCTTGTTCACATCGCCCGACAGGCAGTCGGTCACATCGCCGGCCAGGTCGGGGTGTTTGTTGGTGAGTTCGCGAAAGCTGAAATTGGGATCGTAGAAGGCATAGACCAGCTTGCGCATGTTCTCGATACCCTGCCGCAAGGTGGCGCCGTATTCGGTGAAGCGCGCCGGGGCGAAGTCGCGTGCCACCAGCCCGTCGTGCGCGGCGTCGCCGGCCATCACACCGCTTTTCAACGCGAGCATCAAGCCGGAGGAAAAGACGGGGTCCAGGAAACAGAACGCGTCGCCAACCAGGAGCAACCCCTCGCAGGCGCAATACTTGGAATGGAACGAAAACTCATTCGTGATGTAATGGGGTCCGGTCTGGCGTCCCGGCGTGAGGTATTCCTTGATCCACAGGTTTTCCCCGACCTCGCGCTCGAAGATCGTTTGAAGGTCCTTCACGCCGCCGCGGGTGAGGTATTTGCCCTCGGCGACGACTCCGACGCTGACGCGGTCATTGTGCTGGGGGATGTACCAGAACCAGCCGCGTTCGGGGATGAAGGCGACAGTGGTGGCGCCGGCGTCAATGCCGTGGTCGCGTTTGGCGCCCTCGTAATAGGTCCAGACGGCGACCTTGTTGAGGAACGGATCGCGCACGCGCCAGGAGTTTTTCACGGCGGCGAAGGAGTCCTTGCCACTGCAATCGAGCGTCAGAGGGGCCCGGTATTCGGTGACCGTGCCGTCCTTGTGAACGGCCACGACGCCTGTGACGCGGTCTCCGTCCTTGATCAACTCGCGGACGGCGACCTCCTCCAGCGCGTGGGCGCCGCGGGCGCGGGCGTGATTGAGGAGGAGTTCATCGAATTCGGAACGAAGGACCTGCCAGGTCTGGGCGACGTCCTCGTCGTAGCGGGTGTTGAAATAAAAGGGCTGGGAGGCGCGGCCCGAGGGGGAAACGAACTGGACGCTGTATTTCTTGACGAAGGCGGAGCGCCGCATGGTGTCGATGAGGCCCAGTCGCTGGAGCGGGTGAAACGTGAAGGGCAGGAGGGATTCACCGATGTGGTAGCGGGGGAACTTCTCGCGTTCGAGGATCAGGACGCGGTGGCCGTGTTCCGCGAGAATTGCGGCAGCGGAAGAGCCGGCGGGTCCGCCGCCGATGATGAGGGTCTCGAATGAATTGTCGGTTTTCATGAGAAGGCCGGCTGCCGGTCACGCGACCGGAGGTGAGACTACTGCCAATCCAATTGAAATGGTTGACACGGAAAGGCCCTCACCCTCGATCCCTCTCCCCACGCTGTGCTTGTGAAGGGAGGAGTCGCGTCGGGAGAGGGAAGGGGGAATTTGAGATTTGAGATTTGAGATTGGGAATTGGGAATCTGAAATGGACAATTCCCTTGCCATTGAGCGCTCTCCCGGCACGGTGTGTGGGAAGGGGGTCGTGGCGGCGGGAGAGGGAGGTTGGAGGGTCATGGTCAATGGTTCAAGGAGGGTTGCTGTGGAGCCGTGGGCGGCAGGATTTCCACGATCTCGGCCAGGGCCCGTTGCTGGGGATCGACCAGGGTATTGCGGCGGCCGAACAGCAGGGGGGATCCTTCCAAGTTCAAGGCGCGATTGATGAAGGCATCGGATCGCAGGCGCAGGAATGCCGACGGTTTGCTGACGTGGGGCACCTGGTGATCCTCGAGAATCTGGCCGAGGGGCAGGCGTTCCTCCTCGATCAGGCGCCGCGGTTCCGGGGCGAAGAGGTTCAAGTTGATCTTGATGGCGCCGAACTCGACCGGAGCGCCGGAGCCGTCGAGCAGCAGGACGACCTCGCGAAAGTAGAAGCCGTCGCGCTGGTGACGGCTCAGGACGCGTATGTGGATCTTGCGTCCATGAAACCGCCGCAGTGTCGGCGTCATGTCATCGTCGTGGACCAGCAGGGCGCGGTAGGGTTCGGGGACCTCGGCGCCCGGGATTCGCTCGATGTCGGGAAGGGTGAGGCCGGCCTGCTTGTAGAAATCCGCGAGCGGATGGGTGTGGGGGAGGGCCGGCACGCGCTCCGGCGGTTCGGTGTTGGACGCGAGTGGGGTCATGGGAACCAGGATTGCAAGAGTCGTTGCACAGTTCAGCGCGCATGGCCCGCGCGCCCGATCCCTCTTCACACGCCGCTGAACTGGAGTTCGACGATTGCGTGTGGAGAGGGAGGCCCGTGGGGCCATGAGTTTTTCTCAATGATTCATGACGCGGTTTGCCGGGGCTCAGGCGTAACGGGCATTGCGGTGTTGCGGCAGGAAGAACTCGTGGAGCAGGCGGTCGGCCTGGAGCAGGCCATCCCGGTTGAGCACCACGCGATCGCCCTCCACCTGGCCGAATCCCCAATCATGCATGGTGCGCAGGGGGCGCGCGAAACGTTCCAGGATGTCCACGCCGAACTTCTGTTTGAAGTCATCGCAGCGGACGGAACCGAGCTTGAGCTGGAGCACGAATTCGCGGATGAGCCGCTCCTCATCGGTGGGTGTCAAGGCGCGATAGACGGGCAGTTTGCCCTCGAGAATGGAGTTCACGTACGGATCGAAGTCGTGCTGGTTCTGGTAATGGGTGCCCTGGAGATGGCCGAAGGAGGCGACACCCAGGCCGAGGAGGTCGGCGCCGGCCCAGAGTTGGTCGCGATAGACAAACCGGGTCTTGGTTTTGTCCTTCACGGCGGTGTAGGCGCTGCCGACGGTATAGCCGTTCTTTTCGAGTTCGGCGAACGCCTCCTTGACCCAGCGGCGTTTGACATCCCAGTCGGCGACCGGCGCGTTGAGTTTGCCCTCCGCCTTCATCTGTTGATAAAGGGTGGTGTTATAGGGGATTTCCATCTGGTAGATGGTGACGCTGTCGGGCGCCATCGCGAGGGTCTTGCGGATGCAATCCTGCCAGTTGTCCTCCGTTTCCTCGACCATGCCGGCGATGAGATCGATGTTGATCTGGGGGAAGTCGAGTTCACGCGCGACCTCGTAGGCGCGGGCGATCTCCTTGCTGCGATGGGCGCGGCCGTTGATCTCGAGGATGTGGTCGTCAAAGTTCTCCACCCCCAGGCTGAGGCGGGTGACGCCGACCTCGCGGATGGCCTTGAGTTTTTGTTCGTTCAGCGTGCCGGGTTCGCATTCGAAGGTGACCTCCTCGGCCTCGTCCCACGGCACGTGCTTTTTCATGCCGTCGGTGAGATGGCGGAGTTGATCGACGGACAGATAGGACGGGGTGCCGCCGCCGAAATAAACGAAGTTTGCCTTGCGACCGGCGATGACGGGGTGTTTCGCGTAGAGTTCGAGTTCCTTCAGGCCGGCCTCGATATAGCCCTTGATGGCGGCGGCGTTCTTGTCCGTGTAAACGCGAAAATAACAGAAGTGGCAGCGTTTGCGGCAGAAGGGAATGTGGAAATACACGCCGAGCGGGGTGCCGGGTTTGGGCGGGTTTTCCAGCACCTCAAACAGATGGCTGACATGATCGGGCCGCCAGAAGGAATAGGGCGGGTAGTTGGAAACGAAGTAATTGCCAACGGTCGTTTCCTTCTCTCCCGGCGCAGCCTTGATCGGTTCCGGGTTCGCTGTCGTTGTCGTGCTCATAAATCAAATGGCGCGCATTGCGGACTCGGTCAGCGCGCGCCGAAGCAGTACACGCCGCCGTCGTCGCTGCCGATCAGGATGCGGCCCGCGGCCACGGCGGGGGAACTGGCAATGCCCTGGCCGATTTCGAAGGACCATGTTTCGGCGCCGTCCTCAAGAGCCACCAGGTACAGGCGGCCATCGTCCGA
The DNA here is from genome assembly GCA_035544555.1 of Candidatus Methylomirabilota bacterium. Taxonomy (GTDB): domain Bacteria; phylum Verrucomicrobiota; class Verrucomicrobiia; order Limisphaerales; family DATKEE01; genus DATKEE01. The sequence continues at coordinate 3,965 of DATKEE010000620.1, read as the reverse complement.
ACCGACGACCACCTTGTCGCCGGCGATGACGGGTGAACTGTCCACCTTGCCGCGGGTGGCGAAGGTCCACAGCGGTTCGCCGTCCTCGCGGTTCACGCAATGGAGGCGTTTGTCGCGGCCGCCGAACACCACGCGTTGTCCGCTCACGGCGGGCGAGGATTGATAGGGGAAGTTGCGGTCGCGGTACCGCCACACGGTTTCGCCGGACTCGAGGTCGATGCAAAGAAATTCGTTGTCGTAATGGCCGAAATAGGCGCGGTTTTCGGACACGGCGACGGAGCCAATGATGTAGGCGCCGGCTTCGACGGATTTGACCGGTTTGCCGTCGGCCAGCGAGATGACATGGAGCAACGCGTCGCAGCCGCCAAAGACGGTGCGGCCATTGGCGACGGCGGGGGAACCATTGATGTAGTTGTCGGTCTCGTAGGACCACAGCTCTTCACCGGTGTTGCCGTCGAGACAATAGAGCCGGTTGTCGTAGCTGCCTGTCAGGATGCGGAGCCCGTCGGCGCCCGAGGAAATGACGTTGGCGGAACCGACGATCTTGTCACCGGTCTGATGTTTCCAGAGGAAATTGCCGGTGGCGGCATCGACGGAGTGGAGATGTCCGTCATGCGAGCCGACATAGATCTTTCCTTCGACGTGCAGGGGCGGGGCCTCGACGGGGCCGTCGGTCTTGTATTTCCAAATCTCCGTGCCGTTCTCGAGTCCGATGGCGTGGAGGTGGCCGTCATCGGAGCCGATGAAGACGCGATCCCCGACGACGATGGCGGAGGATTTGACGGGGCCGCCTGTCTTGAAAGTCCAGAGGAGCGCCGGTGAGTCCGGGAGGACGGTGGAACTGACGCCGTGGAGGGAGCGGTCGCCGCGGAAGATGGGCCAGGAATCCGCGGCGGGCGCGGACGCATCGGTGCCGGCGGAGTTGGCGACCGCGAGGCTTCCGGTTCCGAGCAGGAGACAGAGGCTGGTGATGCGAATGGTTTCCATGGCAACGGTTTGAAATGAAACACCCGGGCGGGGACTGACCTCAGGCGGGCCCGGGTTGCAACCCGGAGACTATCGCGCAAGGCTCCGGCTTTGGCAACCGAATAATACCTATACGTATCAATCAGGCCACCTTGACCTTGATCTTGCGGCCCTTGATCTGACCGCGGTTGAGACGGGCGAGGATGCTGTTCGCGTGTTCGCTGGCCACATCCGCGAACAGATGCCGCTCCCGCACGTCCACCGTGCCCACAACCTTCGCCGGCAGGCCGGTCTGTCCCATGATGGTCTCAACGACGTCGGCCGCGCTCACGCCCATCTCCGCGCCGATGTTCAGGAAGAGGCGCGTGTGGGTTTCGGGGGTGCGGCGGCTGGGTTTTGATTTGCGCGCGGTTGTGGGCGCGGGTTCGGTGCGGGCGCCCGCGGGCGGAGGCGGAGGCACGCGGGGTGACTGGACGGGACGTGGGCCGGGCGCGGGGATCGGCGGTCGCGCGGCGCCAGGCCCGGGGGTTCCGTCCTTGAAGCCCTGGCGCGGGGACGGTCCCCTTCTGTCCTGAGGAGCATTCGGTGGGCGGGCCGATGGCGGGCGGGGAATCGGACGGGGCCTTTCAGGGGCAGGGGGCCGTTTGAATGGGGCGCGGGCTGACGCCGGCGGATCGGAGCGCTTGTGAGTTTCGGGGGGCGGAGGCGGCAGGCGTCGCGGGGGAGCGGCGATGGCGGGCCGCGGTGGTTGGGAGGGTTGGGAGAGCGGGGCCTTCTCGACGGACTGCTTCCGCGTGGCGTCGGCGTCATCCGTTTGCAGGAGATGAATGAGCGCCGACGCGATGTCCGTGGAGTTGAAGCCTTCCTCGAGCAGCAGTTCGATGAGGGGATCCTGACGTTTGAACTGGCCGTTCTTGAGCGTGGCCCGGAGTTTTTCCAGCAGCAGATCGACCCGGGCCTCCTCGACTTCGACGAGGGTGGGGATGCGGGCGCGCTGAATTCTCATGCGGGTGAAGCGCTCGATCAACCGCACCTGGAACAACTCGCGTCCGGAGACGAAGGAAATGGCGCGGCCGCTGCGGCCGGCGCGTCCCGTGCGTCCGATGCGATGGACGTAATCCTCGGGGTCGTAAGGCAGGTCGTAGTTGAACACCACTTCGACGTCATCGACGTCAATGCCGCGCGCGGCGACGTCGGTGGCAACGAGGAATTCGAGGCCGGACTTGCGGAACCTGTTCATGACCCGGTCGCGCAAGCCCTGGCTCATGTCGCCGTGGAGGCGGTCTGCCGAGTAGCCCTGGGCGTTGAGGTGTTCGACGAGGTCATCGACCATGCGTTTGGTGTTGCAGAAGATGATGCCGAGTTTGAGGTCGTGGAGGTCGATCAACCGGGTGAGCAGTTCGAGCTTTGACCGGCGGTCCACCTCGTAATAGGCCTGTTCGACGGTGGGGACGGTGAGGGTTTTTTCCTCGATGTGAACATTCCGCGGTTCCCGGGCATAGCGGCCGATCAATTCCTGGATCACGCGCGGCATGGTGGCGGAGAAGAAGACCGTCTGACGTTCCGCGGGCACGGCCTTGAGGATGAACTCGATGTCCTCGCGGAAACCCATGTCGAGCATGACGTCGGCTTCGTCGAGGACGACCAGTTTTACGGCGTCGAGGCGGAGGGTGCCGCGGCGCATGTGGTCCATGGTGCGGCCGGGGGTGCCGATGACGATTTGCGCGCCCTGTTTGAGGCCCTGGAACTGGCGTTCGTAGGACTGGCCGCCGTAGATGGGGAGGGCGTGGATTCCGCGTTTGAAGAAGGCGAGTTTGTGGATTTCCTCGGAGACCTGGACGGCGAGTTCGCGGGTGGGGCAGAGGACCACCACCTGGACTTCGCGACGGGCGGTGTCCACTTTCTCGAGGGCGGGCAGGGCGAACGCGGCGGTTTTGCCGGAACCGGTCTGGGATTGGCCGACGACGTCGCAGCCTTGCAGCAGGAGGGGAATGGTCGCGGCCTGGATGGGGGAGGCCTCCTCGAAACCCAGCCGGTCGATGGCCTTGAGCAACTCGGGCGAGAGGCCCAGATCGGAGAACCTTTTGTCGGACGCTTTCACAATCCGCCTACCGTAGCGGCGCGGGGCGGTTGGAGGGAAACAATTTTCCGATGTTTCGCGGGGACTTTTTGGGCAGGTAGTTGAACTTTGCCGCAAACTTTACCGCGAACTGGTGGAATCCACTCCGGACGGCTTCCAGACTAAGCTCGCGGCATCAACACGAACCGCTCTGACAGATCCATTTCTGCGGGTCGCTGCTCCGCATCCAATTCGGCGTTGCTGACGCACGGGGTCCAGGCAAGCCGCGGCTTTCACTGCCGAACCCTCCGCTCATTCCAACCCTTTGCCATGGACCTTGAGCTTCTGGTGAGACAACATCGGCTTCGCCTCCCGACTCGGCGTGTGACGTTACAACCGCAAGCGTAGTTTTCGGTAAAGTTCGCGGTAAAGTCGAGACGGCTACATGTCCAAACTCCAGCGCGCGGTCAAGCTGTCCGCGCTCCGGTGACAAGCTGATCCGGACGGTTCAGGAGACGGCCAGGCGGAGGGCGGCGCGGGGCTGGCCGGGCCCGGGGGAGAACGATTCGAGAATGCCATTGGCGGCGCGGACCAGTTCGTGGGCGATGACGAGGTCGGTTTCCGCGGGCGGGGGTTTGCGGCCTTGGGGGAGGAGGTCGCGGCCGCCGGAATAGGAAAACTCCATGGAGAACAGACGCGGGGAGGCAACATGAGAGGGAGCCATTCCAAACCACTGCGGACCCGCGGGCAGGGGAATTACATTCAGTCGCAAGGTTCCTTCAACGGCCCCCGAACCGGTGGCGATGGCGCGCGCGCAAAAGGCAACCCAGGACAATGGAAACCGGAGGCCGCCTGCCGGAGCGTCCCATGGTTCGAGCCGCCATCCCGCGGGCAGCGCGGCGCCGAGGACGCGTTGGATTTGTTCGAGCGGGACGGCGGG
>DATKEE010000619.1:0-6359 GCA_035544555.1 Candidatus Methylomirabilota bacterium | reverse complement strand
CACGGTGCTGGCGGTGGAAAAAAAAGGCCAATGGGAGCGCTACCTTCTGGGCGCGAATCTGAACAAGCAACCCTGGCGCGACCTGCAGAACGTGTTCCGTGTGACGAACGGCGGCGCGGCCGCGAGACCGTTGCCGTTGCAGCGCTCGGAACCCGCCCCCTACCGCAAACTGTGGCTGGGCGCGCTCGTCACCGACGGCAAAGCGAAATATGAAGACACGGTCGAGGCGGTGTATGACGCGCCGCGGGAACTGTTGTCCGAGGATCACCGTGCGATTTACGAGGCAGGGATCAATCATGCCAATAAGTGCTGCTTCACCCTGAAGAAGGCGGTCTCGGACTATGCGCAGGTAGTCGAAGCCGAAACTGAGACGACCCGTGCCGAGCGCCACTACTGGAACTCGCTCGACCAGCGGGTGCCAGCGCTGTTCGACGCGGCCCGCGTCCTGGGTTCGGACGAGTTTCCCGCGAAAGACGCGGCGTGGACGCGCTTTTGCGAAGGAGCCGCCCGCGCCGCCTACGAGCACGCCTGCCCGTCGGAAACACCACGACAGATTCAGGCCTTCGCCACCGGATTGAAACGTCTTCGCTTTTCCAAATCGAAACCCAAACCCAGGAACCCATGAACGCATCCATCGAATCCTCCACGACGGAAAACGACTTCGTTCGGCAGTTGCTCGCCATCGCCAAACGCGAAGACCGGGGCATGCTCGCCGATCTGAAGAAGGGGCTGAGTCACGCCACGCGTGGCAAGGCGCTGCAAACGCTCGGTCGTCTCGGCGCGTTTCGCGGAAATTTCCCGCTGGAGATCTTTCAAACAGTCGGGGCATTGTTCGCTCTGCATCCGAAGCATGCCCCCATTGGCAATCTGGGCGTGACCTGCCGGCACGTCGCCAAGGATCGCGAAGAGGCGTTCGACCGCCGCTTCCGCCGGCTGCTCGCGTGCGACACCCTCGACGATCTGTGCGGTCAGTTGCCTGGCATCGTGAAGATGGCGAAGTCCGCCGACAAGCTGGTGGACTACGACCAATTGTTTACAGATCTCAATCGCTTTCGATTCAATCCGCAGAGGGTGAAGATCGACTGGGCCCGGCGGTATTGGGGTGCGGGTGAAAAAGAGGAGTCGGCGGAAACGGCGGAGGCAGCGCAGTGAGCCTGTTCCTCACCCGCGCTTTCGTGGATTTCGAACTCGCCTTCAAACGCGGGCTGCGCGACAGCTACCGCTGGCATCAGGCGGTGTGGGAGGCCTTTCCGGGACGGCCGGAAGAGAAGCGGGAGTTTCTCACCCGGCTGGATGTGAAGGACCGCGGTTTTCAACTATTGCTGCTTTCCGCCTCCGAACCCTCCAAACCGGACTGGGCGCCGACTGATCATTGGGAAACCAAGCCGATCGACGCCGCGTTCTTCAACCACGAGCGCTACTCCTTCCAGCTTCGCGCGAATCCCACGAAAAAACTGCGTGTCACTCTCCCCGACGGTAGCCGCAAGAAGAACGGCCGGCGTCAGCCGTTGACCGCCCGTGAAGAACTCGAGCAATGGATCGCCCGCAAGGCGGATGGCGGCGGTTTCGCCATCGATCCAGCGCAGGTTCGCATCCACCCCGCCAGGAAGGAAACGTTCGTGAAGCAGGAGGAATCCGCCGGACGGCTGCTCGGTGTGATTCAAGGCATGGAATTTCGCGGAACGCTGGAGGTGCGGGACCGGGGGAAGTTCATCCAGGCGTTTGGAACCGGCATTGGTCCGGCCAAGGCTTTCGGCTATGGGATGCTCGCCCTCGCGCCGGTCAACCGTTGATCAACCGCTCGTATTCGTCATGCCGACCAATCCAGAACCAGACCAATCCCTCGGCGCGCTCTTTGGCCAGGGCACGATACCCCCGCGATACCCGTGCCGACTAACCTTTGCCCTTGCGTTCAAACCGCAGGGAGAGATGGCGTGGATTCTCCTTGAGAAGGGCAAACGTTTTGTCCGCCAGTTGTCGAACCTCTTCCGGCAGGCTGTGATAATGTTTCCAGAACTCGGGGCTGGCGAAGTGCCTCATAGCTCCTTGCAGCGTCCGGCCTCGAAATCACGGTCGGCCTGCTCAAACAATCGGTCCAGCTTGCCGTCATTGGCATCCGCCTCAATCTGGCGGTCCCATTCCTCCTCGCGCAAAGCAATCAAGCGATCCGTCAGTCTCCAGAATTCGTCTTTGGGAAGCTGTGAGATCGCCGCCTCAATTTCCTGCACCGTGCTCATGGGCACAAAACTATCGCTTCAATTCAAACCTTTCAACTCTCAACACTCAACCGTTAACCATCAACTGATCCAATGAAACTCATCGAACTCCATATCCTCCAGTCGTTCCCCGTCTCCTGCCTCAATCGCGACGACGTCGGGGCGCCCAAAACCGCCGTGTTCGGCGGCGTCAACCGCGCCCGCATCTCCAGCCAGAGCCTGAAACGCGCGATCCGCATGGCCGCCCGTGACGGCGAGACCGGTGAGGCCTTCCAAGGCGTCCGCAGCCGGTTGCTCAAACAGCCGTTCATTGAAGCCCTCACCAAACACGGACTTGCCGATGAAAAGAAAGCCACTGTTAAAGCAGACGAAATTCTGGCCGTCTTCTCCAAACAAGATTCCAAGAAGCCTGATCAAGTGACGACCGCCGTGTTCCTCTCGCCCGGGGAAATCGATTCCATTGCCAAAGCAGTTGTCGAAGGCAGGAAGCCACAGGATGCGGCCAAGAAAGCCGTGCGCAATGATGCCGCCGACATCGCCCTGTTCGGCCGCATGGTGGCCAACGACGCGACGCTCAATGTGGAAGGCGCGGCCATGTTTTCGCACGCGCTCTCGGTGCATCGCGCGGACAATGATCTCGATTTCTTCTCCGCCGTGGACGATCGAAAGACTGATGCAGAGGACGCCGGTGCGGGCATGATCGGCACCCTCGAATTCACCTCCGCTCTCTACTACCGCTACTGCGCCGTGAATCTTGGACTGCTCGCGGACGATCATCACCTCGCCGGCCTTTCCCCGGAACAGCGCCAAGCCACACTGGACGCCTTCATCCGCGCCGTGCTCACCGCTGTGCCGGGCGCACGCAAGAACTCGATGAACGCCCACACCTTTCCGTCTTTCGTTCTGGGCGTGGCGAAGGACAAGGGACAACCCGTGCAACTGATCAACGCGTTCGAGGAGCCGCTTTCAAACTGGGACACCAAACAGCGCGGCGGCTGGGAAAAGACCGCCATTGAACGGCTCAAGGCCCACCACGAATCGCTCAAGAAAACGTGGAACGTCGAAACTACCGCCGAAGTTTCAATTCCCGAATCCGACCTCAACACCTTCTGCCAAACCCTCAGCCGCCATGTCGATTGATTCCACCACCGCCGCGCGGCCGTGTCTCGCGTTCCTGCTCGACGCCCCCATGCAATCCTGGGGAACAACATCGCGGTTTCAACGCCGGGGTACCAATCATCATCCGTCCAAGAGCGCGCTGGCTGGCATGATCGCCGCCGCCATGGGGCTGGAGAAGGGGACCGACGCGGAACGCGAAACCCTTGCCGCCATCGCGGAACTGCGCGTCATCACCGTGGTCCTGCCCCGCACGGATCGCCGGGGCAAATCGCTGCCCATGCAGCGTCTCCGCGACTACCACACCGTCGGCGGCGGGTTCGATCGGAAGAGCGACCCGCAAAGCATTCCGCGCAAGGCCAAGGGCGGGCCAGGAGACAACGCCACGGTCACCGAACGCGAATACCTTACGGACACCCGTTTCAGCGTCATGCTCGAAGCGCGGGAAGGCGACACTTCATTGCTGGAGCGGATTCGCCTCGCGTTGCTCGATCCGGTATGGGGCGTCTGGTTCGGCCGAAAATGCTGCCTGCCCGGCCGACCGCTTTCGCCACGGCTGACCGATTCGCGCGACGCGGCTTTTGCAGCCATGCTGACAACCGCCGGCTTTGAAGGACGCGACATCGCCGAATTCGAGCGCGAGGAAGAAGTGGACAATCCGGTCGAAGCTGACGCCGCCTTTGACGACCAACCCGTGTCCTTCGGCACCGGCAAAACCAGTGGCGCCGACGGACGCGCGTTTCGCCTGCGCGGCGTGCGATTGTACCGAGCCCAAATCAAGGAGTAGCCCATGCCCCGCTACAAGCGCCGGCACTCACAGGAAAATGATCTGCCCCTTGGCGTCCTCGGGTGTGGCCGCCTTGGCCAAGGCCTCCAAGTCCGCGATGCAGCGGCCGATGGACAGATCAAGCTGCCGGGCAAAGACCACCGTTGCGAACGGCTGGCCGTTCCGCTGGCGGCGCGCCGCCTCGACCACCAGATCCTCGTCTTGCGAAAAGATCATCCGGCCAAGCGCGGTGGCGCGGTCCAGCAGATCGGGATCTTCGAGCCGGGCCGCGTCGTCGTCCTGGGCGGTCAACACCTCCACCCCCCGACGGCGCAGGCCGCGGGTGATGGGCCGAGGAACGTGAACATCCATGTAAAGGCCGAGGCTCATGCGCCGCGGCGGAGGGCGCGCCGGGCAAGTGGCGAACTCGGCGTCGCGGCGCGCAGGGCCTCCAAGCGATCACCCTGCCGCTCGATCTCGGCATCCATTTCCTGTTGATGATCGTAATACCACGCCAGCGCCGCATAGACCTGCGCCAACGAAAGGTGCGGATGGTTCTCCTGGATGGTTTCAGCGCTCCAGCCGTAAGCCAGGTGATCGAGAACGATTTCGATGACCTTGACGTTGGTGTCGTCCACCCAGGAGCGGCCTTCATCGTCCAGTCGGATGTGAGGCGTGATGGCTGTGCCCGGCATGGCGCCAATTTAGTCTTGGGCGGCTTTCCGATGCAAGGACGCGTAACGCAAAATTATAAATCTTAAATCGCAAATCATAAACGCCCCATGCCCCTCTTCGAACGCCCGCCCCTCGAAACCCTTGCCCCGGCCAAGGACCGCTGGACGCCCATCTACCTGGAACACGGCCGCCTCGAAGTCGATGATTCCAGCGTGAAATGGATTGGTGCCGACGGCACGCTCTGTCGCATCCCGGTGGCAACCGTCTCCGCGCTCGTCCTCGGCCCCGGCACCACCGTGACGCACGCCGCCATAAAGGCCTGCGCCGAGAGCAACACGCCCGTCTGCTGGACCGGCGAGGAGTCCCTCCGCTTCTACGCCTTCGGCCTCACGCCCAATCACACCAACGACATGCCCCGCCTCCATGCCGAGACCTGGGCCGACAAACGCCGCCGCACCCGCATCGCCCGCGCCATGTTCAAGATGCGCTTCCCTGACGTGGACGTGGACGACAAATCCATCAAGGAACTGCGCGGCATGGAAGGGCTCCGCGTGCGCGCGTTTTACGCGAAGCTGGGCCTCGAACACGGCGTCACCTGGAAGGGCCGCAATTACGACCGCCAAAACTGGAACATGTCCGACGACATCAACCGCGCCCTCTCCTCCGCCAACGCCAGTCTTTACTCGCTCTGCGCGGCCGTGATCTGCTCGCTCGGTTACGTGCCCGCGCTTGGTTTCGTCCATGACGCCGGCACGCTCCCGTTCGTCTATGACGTGGCCGACCTCTACAAACACCTTACCAGCATCCCCGCTGCCTTCCTCGCCGTGCGGCAAAACCCGAAGGACGACGGTGAGCTGGTGCGAAAGCTGTTCAAGCAACGTGTCGAGGAGGAACGCATCCTCCAACGCATGCCGAAGGATTTGGCCGCCCTGTTTCAAACCGCCGAAGCCGCGCCCGTCCAGGCCGGCGCCCGCCCACCCTCCGCGCTCTGACTGGGCGAAATCATAAATACCATGACTGTCCTGGTCGCCAACGACACACCGCCCGCGATTCGAGGCATGCTCAAGCGCTGGTTCGTGGAACCAAAACCCAACGTCTTCGTCGGCACCGTAAACCGGCGAACACGCGACAAGGTTCTCGACTACGTCAAACGCAACGCGGAAGGCATGAGCCTGCTGATCCTCACCAGCGAACCGAACTGCCAGGGTTTCAAGATTGAGCGCTGGGGTGAACCCGACCGCCGCGACACCGAACTCAGCGGACTCTGGCTGGTGGCGGAAAAATGGGCGGAAGAGGAAAACCAACCCTTCTGAATTCCGGAAAGAGCTCGAAAACGCGTCCGTAACCTGTTGGCATTCCAGAGTTCTCCCCACCCGCGTGGGGATGGTCCGTGCTGGAGGGTATCTATACGGCGACGCGAGTCGTTCTCCCCACCCGCGTGGGGATGGTCCAAATGGAAACCCATCCACGAAACACCGCGCAACGGTTCTCCCCACCCGCGTGGGGATGGTCCGATGCTTGGGGGTGAACCGCAATTCCTCGGGGTGTTCTCCCCACCCGCGTGGGGATGGTCCGCTCTCACGGTT
>DATKEE010000618.1:0-5322 GCA_035544555.1 Candidatus Methylomirabilota bacterium | reverse complement strand
ATTTCGGTTCGGTCAGGGTTCATGGCTGGGTGAGTCGGACGGAACCACGGTAGAAACCGGGCGCGTTTGAGGCCGGAGTCTCGAACACAACCGTCTGGTTGTCGCCGATGAGGTCGGTGTAGTCCGGCACTCCCTCCCAGTCCTCTCCAAGAGCGGGGGCGAACTCCAGTGAGTAATACCGCGCGCGGCCCTCATACCCCGTCCCTTCCGCGCGCCGCGCGGGGAACGAGACGACTGTGTTTCCGTTGCTGAGGGTCACGTTGACCAGGAACAAATCCTCGATGTCGTTCGGATCGGTGCCGGCGATGTAATTTTCCGCCAGCGTAAGGCCGTTGGCCGCGATGTCCCCCGGTCCCATGCCGGTGCCGGTGAAATGGAGGAGTTCCCATGCGTCCGGCAAACCGTCCCCATCGCCATCGGGCACGGCGGTGCCGAAATCGATCCGTTGAACCGTGCCGCGTTCCCCCACGGCATGGGTGGCCTGGCCGCGAACACCGGAGGCGTCGGTCACAACAACGATCAGGTCGTCGCCGGTCTGGGAGGCGTCCGGGTTCGTGAGGGGCGGAAGTGACTCGACGGCGAACCGAAGCGAATAGAAGTCGCCGAGCCGTGAATTGGATCCCATGCGATAGCTCGCGATGGGAGGCCCGTTGAGGACGCGGCGGGCTTCGATCACGACGTCGGCGCGGGCGGCACCGACCAACTGGTTGTCGAGGGTGATGAGGCCGTAGAGGCGGTTGTCCGGTTCGGCGAGGCCGGCGCGGAGGGTCACGGGCGGCAGGGCGAGGAGAAGCGCCACCAGCAACCACCGGGGGCAGGGGCGCCGTGCAATTGAGCGGATAGTTTTCACGTTTGGTTTCAGGTTGGGGAGCCGGGGGATTGCGTTCCAGGAAGTCATGTCAGTTTCCAGAGTAGGCGTAGGTCTGGAAAAAGATGCGGATGTCGGAGACCGAGTTGACGAAGGTGTCGAGTCCCTGGTCCGGGTTGTTGAGGAACGTGCCGCCGGGGATGATGAGCATCCAGTCGGTGTTCCATACGGAGCGCCCGATGAGGCGGCTGTCGGTGACGGTTTCGGCGGGATCGAAGAAGCCGCTGTCGTGAAAGGCGCGGAAGCTCGAGAAGCGGCGGATGTCGGCAAAGGTGTCGCTCAACGAATCGTTCATGGGAATCCAGGCCGGGTTGTTGAGGCTGGAGAAGCCGATGGGGAACGGGACCGGGATTTTCTGGTCCACGACGCGCCATTCGCGCGTTTCGAGATTGTTGCCGGAGGGCGAGCGCATCACGTCGGCGCCGGCGGGGACGAGATAGATGCGCGGGGTGACGGAGAGGCCGCTGCCGTTGTAATCGCTGAACCACACACCGGCGGAGCGGACCTTGGTGGCGAAGAGGGTGGGGTCGTATGAACTGTCGCCGCCGCCGAGAGGCCAGCCGAAGTAGTTCAGGCCGAAAGTAACGGTGGTGGGGAACCGCATCACGAGGCCGGGTTGCGGGCCGGCGGATTCCGGCGCGAACGGGCGGCAGTAACGGCGGAACTCGGGGATGTCCCACAGGTTGGGCACGATGTTTCTCCTCAACTCCGCCCGCCATTCGGCGTCGGAAGTGTCGCGCAAGCGCAGCATTTCATTGCGGACCGAGAAGCGACCGGTCTCGGTCTGCGGATTGTTGAAGCCGAGCTGGCCCTTGAGGACGCCGAAGTTCTGGCTGAGGCGCGCGAGGGGATCGGCCAGGCCGTGGCGGCCGGCGACGGGAACGCCATTGACGACCTCGCCCAGGGCGCGCTGTTTCACGATGTCGGTCAGAAACGCGCGGCCCGCGCCGGGTCTTCCGCCAAGCAACTGGGTCTCGAAGTCATAAGCCACGGCGGCGTGATAGACATACTGGGCGGCAAGGTCGAATTGAGCGCGATACTTCTGGATCGCGTCGTTTCGGAAAATCCGGAAGGTCATGTCCTGATAACGGCTTTGCTGGGTGTCCGCGGCGGCGTTCTTGCGGAAGGCGACGCGTTCCTCGAGCAGTCGGAGGCCCCGCGCGAGCGTTGACCGATAGCGTCCGACGGTCTGCGTCAGCGCCTCCCGGAGGGCGAAGGCTTCGAGTCGCAGTCCCGGTTCCTGCCGGATGAGTTGCTCGAGTTCCTTGAGTTTCTGCCGGGTTTCGTAATCGAACGTGGCGGTCTCGATTTCTATGGACTCACTGCGCCGGACGTCCTCCTGCGCCGTTTGGGCGGCTTCGGCGGCGCCCTCGGCGACACCGGCGCCGATCTTCAATACGGTGGTTCCAATCTTTGCGGCGAGTTTGACCACACCGCGGGCCGGGGCGGTGGCATCGTTGGAGAGGCCCAGAACCTTCGGCAACGACTCGGTGGTGATGTCCGTCAAGCCGTTGACTTCATCCACCAGTCCCTGGAGGACCTTGCCGGTGACTTTGAATCCGAGGGCGGCGGCGCGGAGGGTCTTCACCGTGCCGTCGGCGAGGTTTCGAATATTGATGGTTTCCGCCTGGAGATTGAACCGGGCGTTCATCAGTTCGATGCCGTCGTCAATCTGCCGGATCAAGGCGTCATAATTCGCGATGGCCTGTTTCAGTCGGGCCTGGCTCTGCAGGAGGTCGGAAAGAGCCAGTTGGAGCTCGCCCGGAGCCCGGCGCGCGCCCCATGGAGGGGGCGCGGTCAGGCCATAACTCGCGGAAGACAACGGATAGCTCACGCGGAGCACACCGTCCGTCACGTTCGTCAGGGTATTCTCCGGCATGTCGTCGCCGGAAAAGAAGTCCCTGAGGGACGGGAGACCGGGCACGAGTTGTGGCAGGAGGGGGGTGTAATAGGCGGTGATCTCCTGATCCAGTTCCAACGCGGGTTCGCCATTGAGCGGCACCGTGTCGATGTACATGTGGTGATAGATGTCGGGACCGTCGTAACCGGACGGATAGGTCCGGCCGGCGCCGATGTCGCCGGCGTACGGGTAGCCGAAGATTTCGATCAGCCGGTTTTTGTAGTCACGCTCCTGTTGATCCACGTTCCGTGAGAAGTCGTTCACCGTGTCCTGCAATCCGCGCAGGGCTTGTGACAATTGGTTGGCGTGATTGAAGACGGTCACGGTGTTGTTCACCGCATCGAGGGCGCGGTCGTAAATCTGTTCGAAGTGCGTTTTCCCCGCCGAGACCTGGGAGGGATCGATGTCGAAGGGGACGGAGTTCTTGGCGATGCCCAATGGATTCAGGCCGGCGTCCGCCTTGTCCACCTGGGATTGAACCGCCTCGTATCCGGCGATGATTTCCGTCAATTCGGGCACGGTCGTCCGGTCAATCTTCTCAATGCCCGCGTGGGTGGGATCCGGGTCCACGGCGGGCAGAACGGCGTTGGCGACCACCCAGTCGTAGAACGCCGCCGACCCGGCGCGATGACCCCATTCGGACAATCCCCACGCGCGATCCGTGTCGGTGTCCTTGTAACCCTGATACTGTCCGGCGGGATCGTCCACGTAGCTCCGGCGATAGGTCAGGTCCACGACTTCGGCGCCGACCTTGGCCTTGGCTGCGGCGGCGCGGGCGAACTTGCGTTCGTCGAGATAATCGACATTCACCGGCACCCCGGCGAGCAGGATGGGTTCGCTTCTGGGAATCCAGTCGAACCGCGGATTCTGCAGCAACCCGTAGTAAGTCTTGGTGGCCGTCAGGTAATGGCCCCAGGCATCGCCATGGGCCTGCGGATACATGATGCGCGCGTCGGTGGCATCGATGAATCCGTCGTTGTTCTGATCGGTGATGTTGTAAGCTTGGGCGTAGGCGACCTCCCCCTCGTCGCGGGTGAAGTTCCAGAAGAGACGGTTGTAAACCGGGGGCAATCGAACCGTGGCGGAGCGGTCATCGCGTCCGCGCAACAGGGTGAGTTCCTCCTCGAGCAGCGAATCGAGCTGATTCTGGAAGGCGAAGATCGAGGGCGCAAGCGTGCCGTAGCCCGCGGAGGAGGTGCGGAAGCCGATGGTCGGATCCGCGGCGTCCGCCACCGCCTCGTTGCCGAGCAGGAAATAGAGGTCGGCAATGAATCCGGCGGCGAGCAGGAGCGCGTCGTTTGCCGGCTGGAAGTTGATGGGCGGAACGGCTTCGATGCTCAGACCCTTGGCGCGGCGCAGGACGGTTTCGTAGGCTTCGATCAGGCCGACGCTGTTGATGTTGCCGCCGTCCGGATTGAAGGCGATGGCGCCTTCGTAGCGGGCTCCGGCCTGTTGCAGCATGCTGGCAAAGGTGACGGTTTCGTTCTCATGGAACTCACGGGTCCGGGCCTCGAACGGGTTCAGGCCGTCGCGCACACGCTTCACCCAGCCTTCGGCCAGTTGCGCCTGACCGCCGCCGATGATGCCCACCCAGTCGCTCCAGTCGGTTTCGCCGTTGATGACGTAACCGCGGTAACGGCAGATGAAGTAATTGTCCGCCAGCACGAGCAGGCTCGACGTGCCGCCATCGCCCAGCGTGATGTCGTTCAACCCATCCGGTCCGGGCGGCGTGGCGGTGAACTGCGTCCATCCAACCAGGTCGTCAATGTCACCGTCCCCGTCAACCGTCGGGAACACGCTGGGATCGGTGCCGGATTCCACGGGCCGGTAATACCATTCGAACTCGAAGTCCTGCGGTTCCCCGCCGAAATCGGCGCTGTGACGCAGCGTGAGGCGTTCGTCGAAGACATTGTCGGACTGGACGACCTTGATGTCGCCGCGCACGGGGCCGTCATCGACGCGGATGACGTGCAACGTCACCGGCAGGCCGCCGAGGGAAGGATCATTATTCTCGACGAGGGTGATGAAGCCACTGGACGCGGCCATTCCGGCGGTGAGCACCTTGGGGCCGTCACCCAGCACTTCCGGGATCACTTCGCCATCGTCATTCTCGATCAGACCCACCAGAAGCTCCGGATCGGGTTGGTCGTCGTCATCGAGGTCGAGCCGGTTCGGATTGCGTGTCAGATCGTAGAGCGCATCGATCAGGTCGCTGAAGGCCGGGCTGCCGTTGAGTTGCTTGAGGCGCTCGCGTTCGCGAAGGCTGAGAACGTTGAGGAGCAACAGCGGATTGTCGGGCCCGCCGTAGTGCTGGCTCTCGTCGAGCAGGCCATTGAAGATCAGATTCTGGTTCAGCGAATCATAGCGCAATCGGGAGCGGAGTGTGTACGGCAGGTCGGTGAACACCGTCAGACCCGCGTCGTTGGCGGTGGCCAGGCCGGTGAACAACGAGGCGGCATCGTCCACGCGGAACACGCTGTAGCCCGGTCCGGTCAGGAAGTCGTCCGCCCCTTCCGGACGGAGTTGCAGGGTGCGCGGCGCGAGCGGATCAAAC
>DATKEE010000617.1:0-6045 GCA_035544555.1 Candidatus Methylomirabilota bacterium | reverse complement strand
TCCGCATCACGGTCGATTCCGGGGAACTCATCGGCGTCAATCGTTCCGGCAACAACAGCGCCTCCTCCCGCATCTCCGGATCGCCCGGGCTCCGGCGGATGAGACCCCGCCACTCGTCGCTCAGCACGTGGACGCATTCTCCGTCCGTGCCCGTCGCCAGTCGCACGTCCGGCATGGCGCCTACGCGTTCCTGCAAACGAATCGCCGCGTCATCGGCCCAGACCAGGTAAACCGGCGATTGAGTGAACAGATCCGGAACGCGCTCCAACTGCCTGCCCGACCGGTCATACGCTCGTGCCGCCTGCAGGGTCGTGGCCGGATAGCAATCCGACGATGCCGCGCACGCGCCGTTGTGGCACCAGACGGCGTGAAGGGTGTCGTCCGGGGATTGGAACTCCAGAATCTCGAGCGGCCCCGTGGTGCGGACGCGGCGGAGAAATGTCCGGCCAGGCAGCAGGCGGTTGACCGCACGGAATGCCTCGAATGCCGGTCGCGCGTGGTAATCGGTCACCTTTCCATTGGCCCGGCCATAAAAGGTGACGTGGAAAACCTCCGGAAAAAAATCGGTGCCGTCATCGATGAGCCCTTCGCGTTGGCCGATGAGTGGGCCCCAGTACACGCGCTCCATGGCGTTGGCCGCCGCCATCAGGCAGCAGTATCGCGCCACATAATCCGCCTGTTGTTCCCCGGCATGCTCGAGGACACGCCGAATGCGGCGCAGACTCCAGGAGACGTGGGTGCTGTGGTTGCGCAATACGCCCGTCCGCCGGCCAATCGCCGCCAGTAGCCGCGCCTTGTGCACCGCGTTCAGTTTCAGCAACGGGGCCAGCCGCCGGCCGAGTATCTTGTGGTCGAATGTCTCCGGTTCGGTGGCCCGCTCGATGTAGAGGTTGTCCGTGTGGATCGCCGGCAGCCGGCCCATCCGCCGCATCCCGTCCAGCAGCGTCACATTGTAAAAGGGCTCGAAGTCCGTGACGTTCGGGGCGGCCAGCGTGATTTCGCGTCCGGCCGCCTCCTCGCACGCCATGTCCCACGCTTTCAGGTAAAGCGGCACGGTGAACCCGGACCAGCGCCGGCGATTGACGGTGGTTCCGATCTCGAACAATTCCACCGCCCCGCCAAACGCGTCGAACGCGGCCCGTAGAAAACGCCGCCAACGATCCTGGCCGTCGGCGGTCGGCAGCGCCTCCATGTCGGCCCTTGGAGCCACGAGATGGAGCGACACCTGAAAGCCTTCATCGAGCAACCGTCTCAGGAACCGCTCGCGAAAGGAGCCGAAGGAATCCGGGCTGAAATCCACGCGAACGCAACGGATCTCCAGATCGCGCAATTTCCCGAGCACGTAATCATCGCAGGCCGCATCCTCCGAACTGGCGACGCAGACGCCGAAAAAGGGTGACGGGACCGAAGCGGGTCCGGCGGGGAGGTGGGGGGGTGAGCGCCAGGGCGCGCGCGACAGGAAAAAGCCCAGGTTGGACCGGATGTGCATCCATGGAACGGAGAGGGCGCTCAAATCGCGGCGATTTAACCGCCGGCCACGGCCGGTGTCAGCCCTGAAATCGGATCACATCATCACTTGACGGCGCTCCGGCTCCGGCCTTTGCTTGCCGCCCTCTCCATGGATTCCGATTTCAAGGACATCGATGTGATCGCGCCGAATCTGCACCGGCGTTATTCGGGAGTCACTTCGACCATTGTCGCACTGGTGCCGGAGCAGGCGAAGCGGGTGAGAATTGCGAGTGTGGGTACGAACCTTCCCCCGCATGTGCCCAGGGTGCGGTTCTGGCGGGTGGTCCTGCGGGGATGGACACTTCCCGCATCGGGCCGCCCCCGTGTCTGGCACGCGCGGCGGAATGACGAGATGATCGTGGGCCTCATACTGCGACACTTCCTGTTCCAGCCCTGGAAGCTCGTGTTCACCAGCGCCGCCCAGAGACGGCACTCGCGATTCACCCGCTTTCTCATCCGACGCATGGATGCCGTGATCGCCACCTCCGAGGCCGCCGCCTCCTACTTGGAGCGTCCGGCGACCGTGATCCCTCACGGCGTGGACCTGATGCGCTTCCAGCCCCCGGCGGACAAGGAGCAGGCATGGAGGGAGAGCGGATTGCCCGGTCGATTCGGGGTCGGCGTATTCGGACGGGTCCGGCAGCAGAAGGGGACGGACCTGTTCATCGAGGCGATGATGCGGCTATTGCCGCGCCATCCCGATTGGACGGCCGTGATCACGGGGCTGGAGGCGCGTGAAGAGGAGGCTTTTGTCGCCGGCCTCAAACGACGCGTTGCCGATGCGGAACTCGAGCACCGGATATTCATGCTGGGACAGCGTCCCCGGGAGGAGATGGCGCGTTGGTTTCAACGGGTCAGTCTTTATGTCGCGCCGATGCGTTGGGAGGGATTTGGGCTCACTCCGTTGGAGGCGATGGCTTCAGGCGCGGCGGTGGTGGCGACCCGGACCGGAGCCGCGCCGTTGCTTGTCGCCGACGGTGAAACGGGAATCCTGATTCCACCCAACGACCAGGAGGCGATGGTTGGAGCCATTGAGAGGTTTCTGGCGGATCCGGATCTCGCTCATCGACAGGGAGCGGCGGGGAGATTGAAGGCCGTCAAGGAGCACGATCTGACGCGCGAGGCGGCGTCCATCAATGCCGTTTACGAGCGCGTGCGCGGGCTTTTGTGATGTGCGTGCCGGGGTGGAGGAGCGCGGCCAGCCTGCCCGCGCTGCCACCCGCCTCTCCCGGACGGGCGTTGGCCGGATCGGGAGGCAGGATGAAGGAAGGGGTTTGTTTGGCTGATTGGAGCAAGAGCGTTTTGTGTGGGGCTGCAGAGGGGCGTCGCGCGGGCAGGCTGGCCGCGCCCCCGGGCCGCTCTGTCGGTGGTCAACAAAAACTTGCCTGGTGGATTTGCATGCGCGTAAGTTACGCCCCAAAGCCTCTGAAAACACACCGCCGCCGCGCGACAGGATTCCACGGAGGAGTCTTCAGGACGGGGCGGATCTCGGACCATTCGGACCATTATGAGACTGATTGCGACTGATCGATTGCTGGCTCCCACAGCGGGGCTGTTACTCTGGGGCATGAGCGGCGCCCCCGCCCCTGCCGCGGTGGATTTCACCCGCGACATCGTCCCCATCCTGCGGAATTCCTGTGTCGAATGTCACGGACCGGAACGCCAGAAGGGAAAACTTCGTCTGGACGCCCGGGAACACATCTTCAAGGGCGAGTCCGGCGACTGGGTGGTGCAACCCGGCAAGCCGGAAGACAGCGAACTCTATCGCCGGGTCACGCTGCCGCCCGACGACCTCGACATCATGCCCAGCGAGGGCGACCCATTGACGAAGGAACAACAGGAACTTCTCCGCGCGTGGATTGACGAAGGGGCGGAATGGCCGGAGGGATTCGTCCTTGAGGTGGAAGGAGCCCCAACCGGGGCGGAGGGGACGCTGGCGGAATTTAAACCCGCGGAAAGCGAGATCGAGGCCGTCGCCCAATTGGAAAGCCTCGGTGTGTCCGCCCCACCCGTGGCCCGAAACGTCAACTGGCGCCAGGTGAACTTCCGGGTGCTGGGCACGAATGCCACGGACTCCACTCTCGTCCCGCTCGAGAAGATTGCCGGCCTCGTGGACCTCAATCTGGCGGGCACCAGCATCACGGACGCGGGGCTTTCCCACCTCGCCGGCCTCACGAACCTGACCACCCTGCACCTGGAAAAAACAGGCATCA
This sequence comes from Candidatus Methylomirabilota bacterium, assembly GCA_035544555.1. Lineage (GTDB taxonomy): Bacteria > Verrucomicrobiota > Verrucomicrobiia > Limisphaerales > DATKEE01 > DATKEE01. The sequence continues at coordinate 2,323 of DATKEE010000617.1, read as the reverse complement.
CCGGGGAGGGGCTCAAGTATTTGAAGGATCTCGGACAGCTCACCTACTTGAATCTTTACGACACCCGCGTCACGGATGATGCCCTCAAACACCTCGAACCTTTGAAGAGCCTCAAAAAACTTTACCTCTGGCAGACAGAGGTCACCGAGGAGGGGGTCGCCGCTCTCAAAGCGGCTCTGCCGGATGCTGAAATCAATACGGGCTGGGAATTGACGGCTTTGGCGAAGCCGGAGGAGACAGAGGAGGAAGCGACGCGGGACGAGGCGGAAAAGCCCGCGAAAGAAGACGAGAAGGGGGAGGAAAAGGAGCAGGACAAAAAGGAGGACGAGGAAAAGGACAAGGAACCGGACAACGAGGATCCGTGAACGCGACGTCTCCGGATGGTGATTCTCGCAAGGGTCAGTCTGTGATCCATGCGCCTTCTCACGGTGATTGAATCGAATCCCGTCCGACTTCCGGTGGCACCCCAGCGATTTGACCCGGGCCGGACCTGAAGGACATTCGCGCCATGATGCGTTCCGTCTGGAAATTCCCACAGGGCCGGACCGGGCTGTTGTTGGTCGCAATCTTCTGGCCCTTGAACTGGTTTCTGCCCGGCCTGCCGACGGCCTACCTCTTCTTTCCACTCTGGCTCGGCTACATCCTCGTGATCGATGCCCTCGTCCTGGGTCGCGGCGGCACCTCGATGTGGACCCGCTCGCGCCGTGATTTTGTCCTGCTGTTTGTGGTGTCCGCGCCCGCCTGGTGGCTCTTTGAAGTCATCAACTGGCGGACACGGAACTGGGAGTACGTCGGGGGCGGAAACTTCAGCGACTTCGAATACATCCTCCTGTGCACGGTCTCGTTCTCCACGGTCATGCCGGCGGTGTTCGAGACGGCGGAACTGGTCCGAACCTTTCGTTGGCCGGAACGATTCCGGAACGGGCCGCGGGTGCCGCGCCGGCCGGGAGTCTGTTTCGTCCTGATCGGCGCGGGACTGCTGATGCTGGGATTGACCCTGGGCTGGCCGAAGGTTTTCTATCCGTTGGTGTGGGGCGCCGTCGTGTTGATCCTCGAACCCTTGAATGTTCTGCTCGGGCGGCGCGGCTTTCTGGACTTCCTGGACCGAGGGGACTGGCGTCCGGTTGTCACGCTTTCGGCGGGCGCATTGATCTGCGGGTTCTTCTGGGAGTTCTGGAATTATTACTCCAACCCCAAATGGGTCTATCACACGCCCGGCGCCCAGTTCCTCCACATCTTCGAAATGCCGCTGCTCGGGTACCTCGGCTACCTGCCCTTCGCCTGGGAACTTTTTGCCATCCGCAATTTCCTCTGGCCGAAATCCCCCGCACTCAGAATCTGAGGGCTCGTTTTAAAACCGGAAGTTATTTTTGAACGGACCCTATGGAGCGTCGGCCGGCTCCGGTGCTTCACCGGGCTCGGGGTTCGCGCTCTCATCCGGCAGTTGCCATTCCTCCCAACTTTCCAACGTGCGATCCGTGTCTTCCGCCAGGAGCTGGACCTCCTGTGAATCCGGAAACCGTGCGGCGGCCTCTTCGATCACCTTTCTCGCCTCGTCCCGGCGGTTCAGGCAAACGAGCAACATCACTTGATCGTCCACCGCGCCGGGATCCGTGGCGCTCGATTTCTCCACCAGCTTCAGCGCCGCCTCGTACTGGATCTTCGCCACTTCGTTCTGATCGAGCCGCAGGGCGGCGTGCGCGAACGTGATCCGGTGCGCGGGCACATCCGGCTCGGCGGCGACCACCTGCTCGATCAACCGTCTGGCCTCGGCGTAGTCATGATCGAACATCGCCCGCGCGGCCTTTCCGGCCAGTTGGTCGGTGGTCGGAGGTCTTTCGCCGCAGCCGGCGAGCAACATCGCTCCACTCAGAATGATCAGGTAGATTCTCATCAGGGTCGGAAGCACTTATAGCCCGGTGCCTGGGATCGCGCCATTGAAAAAACGTCCCCTCACCGGGGCCGGGTGTGATCGAAAGTGGGTGAACAGTGCGCGATTTCAAGGAATCGATGGGAGGGGTGCGATTTGGTCGTCCTGCCCGGGAACGGATAACACGTGAGCGAATGGGCCTAACGCTCGCGCCACCCTGAAACGAAATCCGGTCAAGTGGCTCTCCAAACTTTTTTACAATTGTAACAAAGTTTGGAGAGCCACATTTACCCGCAATTAAACACACCCACCGGGGCCTGTCCGGGCACTGCTCCTCGCAGCGACTGTGTCGAAGTCCAGCCGCAGCGGGTTGGGAAAATTACCGGCTGCGACCGCCTCCCGAGGACAGCGTGAATATCGCGGGCTTGAGATCGTCTTATTAGCTAATGGCAA
>DATKEE010000616.1:0-4407 GCA_035544555.1 Candidatus Methylomirabilota bacterium | reverse complement strand
GCGAGAAGATCATTCGTCAGAAGGCCCGTGAATTACTCGCCGCCCGGCCGCCCGCGGATATTCCGCCCGGACCGCGTCCCGCCTTTGGCCACGGAGCCTGAGCGGCGTCTTTCAGCCCTTGATGAACTCAAACCCGGACATCATCCGCATCGCCACACGCGGGAGTGCCCTGGCGCTTGCGCAATCGAACGCCATTCTCGAGCAATGCCGGCGGGCATTTCCGGACCGCGTGTTCGAACTGCTCGTGCTCAAGACCACCGGCGACAAACTCCAGGCCCTGTCCCCGGATCAGCCGGACAGCTCATTGGGCAAGGGTCTGTTCACCAAGGAACTCGAGGTCGCGCTTCTCGACGGCCACGCCGGCCTCGCGGTCCACAGCTTGAAGGATCTTCCGACCGAACTGCCGCCCGGCCTGAAACTGGGCGCCGTCAGTCGCCGCGCCGATATCCGCGACGTGCTGGTGCACCGCGGGCCGAAGGCGGTCCATCCCGGTTTCGCCACCTCGTCGGGATTGGAGGATCTTCCGCAAGGCGCGACAATTGCCACCAGCAGCACCCGGCGCCAGGCGCAGGCGGGTCATGTCCGGCCCGATCTCCAGTTCGTGCCCATTCGCGGCAACGTCGGCACCCGGCTGCGGAAACTTGCGGATCAACCGGAAATCGACGCCCTCATCCTTGCCGCGGCCGGCTTGCAACGCCTCGAATTCCAGATTGAAGCGAATGGCGCGCTGACCGGCCGCGACCCCGAGAAACCCTGTCCCCCTCATCTGCTCGCGGTCGTGCTGTCCATCGATGAAATGCTGCCGTGCGTCGGACAAGGCGCGCTCGGAATCGAGATTCGCGAGAACGACCCGGCCCTGGAAACGATCTGCGCGGCCTTGGACGATCCCGACACCCATGCCTGCTGTCTCGCGGAACGCGCGTTTCTCCATGCCATGGGCGGCGGCTGCCAGAGTCCGGTGGGTGCTTGCGCGCAACTCCGCGGAGACACCCTGCACCTGCGCGCCATTTCCTATCGCGACGCGCGAGTCCGACAAGCCGAGGCGGCCGGCACTCGCCAGGACGCCATTGAACTGGGCGGTCGCGTGGCCCGTGACTGCTTAAAAGGGTTCAGTCCCGACAATTGACGGTTTTCCTGTCAGTCAGGCTCTCCAACGTCGATACCGGCTCGCGCTGAGGCCCGGCCACTATCCGCACCCTGCCCGCTTCGGGGCCTTGAATTCCTCCCGGCCGCTCGATGCCTCGATCTGACGCGCGGCTTCATGTTGCCCTCCGCGAGCGGACGCCAGCTCTCTCTCGTAACACGAAGGACACAAAAGGAATTCCACAATAGCCGGGACTGACCCCTTTGGGTCCGCCGTTGCAGCCGTTCCGGTTCCCTCCTAGATTGAGCGCGCATGAGTTCCAAAGGCAAAGGCATGGTTTATCTCGTTGGCGCCGGGCCGGGCGATCCAGGGTTGTTGACTGTTCGCGGCGCGGAACTGTTGGGACGGGCGGACGTCGTGGTGTATGACGCCCTGGTCAACGCCGATCTTCTGCGGCTCGCCCCACAGACGGCTGAGATCCTTTACGCCGGCAAACGCGCCGGAGAACATGCCATCCCGCAGGAGGAATTGAACCGGCTGCTCGTCGCCCGCGCCCGGGAAGGCAAATGCGTGGTCCGTCTCAAGGGCGGTGATCCCTACGTCTTCGGCCGGGGAGGCGAGGAGGCGGGCGAATTGGCGGACGCGGACGTTCCTTTCGAGGTCGTCCCCGGAATCTCGTCCTTCGCCGCGGGGCCCAATTACGCCGGGATTCCCATCACGCACCGCGACCATTGTTCCAGCTTCACCGTCATCACCGGGCACGAGGATCCCACGAAGGAGACCGGTCCACTGGACTGGGCGCAGATCGCCCGCGCGCCCGGCACCAAAGTCATTCTGATGGGTGTCGAACGCATCCGCGGGATCGCCGACACGTTGATGAAGGAGGGAATGGCCGCCGACACCCCCGTCGCGATGGTCCGCTGGGGAACCACCGGTCAGCAACAGTCGATCGAGGGGACCTTGAAAACCATTGCCGGCATCGTGGAGCGGGAAAAGTTCAAGGCGCCCGCCGTGACGGTGATCGGCGACGTGGTGAAGCTGCGGCCCCGGCTCAACTGGTTCGAACGGCGTCCGCTGTTTGGCCGGCGCATCGTGGTCACCCGCACGCGCGAACAGGCCAGCCGGCTGTCGCGCCAGTTGATCGAGCGCGGCGCCGAAGTCCTCGAAATCCCCACCATCCGCATCGAGGCGCCGTCGCAGGCGAAGGAGCTGGTCGATGGTATCCTGGAATTGAATTCCTACGACTGGATCGTCTTCACGAGCCCCAACGGTGTCGATGCGTTCTTCAATTACTTCTTCAAGGCATTCGACGATCTGCGCGACATCGGCGGCGTGCGGATCGCCGCCATCGGACCCGCCACCGCCGCGCGTCTGAAGGACCTGCATCTCAAGGTCGATCTGATGCCCGAACAATACCTGACCAGCAGGATCGTCGAGGCTTTCACCGCCTTCGAAACCGTTGAAAACCTGAGGATCCTGCTCATGCGCGCCGAGGTCGCAAACCCGGACCTTCCCAGGGAACTCGAGAAACTCGGCGCCATTGTCGATGACATCGCGTGTTACAAGACCGTTCCCGAGACCGCGGATCGCAACGGCGCGGCGGAGAAGCTGCGCGAGGACGGCGCCGACTGGATCACCTTCACCAGCAGCTCGACAGTGGAGAATTTTCACGCGCGCTTCGATCTTCCCGCCCTGCTCAAGCAATACCCGCGGATCCGGCTCGCCTCCATCGGGCCGGAAACCTCGAAGGCCATCCGCGCGCTTGGAGCCGAACCCGGCGTCGAAGCCGCGGAACACACCATTGATGGACTCGTTGCGGCGCTGGAATCCGCCGAGACGGGACAATAATCCATTCGTGGTGCTTCGATTTTCGTCCGGTGCAACGGCTGAACGGTCCGCACATCGGAGCGCGGCCAGCCTGCCCGCGCGACTCAGCCTCGCACCACGCGCGGACAAGCTGTCCGCGCTCCTCCCACCCCGTAGCCTCCGTCTCCATCTGGTTCGCGGTCGTTACAGGAGCGTCACAGTCCCACCCAATTCATCCCGAACCGGATCCACAAGGGGATGGTGATCAAACCGACCACGGAGGTGCTGATCACAACGCGCAACGCCACGGCGGTGTCGCCGCCGTAGTGTTTGGCGATCACGATGGGAAAGACCGCGGCAGGCATCGCGGCTTCCAGAACGATGACGCGCTTGAGTTCGATCGAACAGGGAAGGTACTTCGCCAGCAGCAGAAACAGGACGGGCAGCACGCCCAGTCGCAGCAGACAGGCGAGCGCCATTTCACCCCTGCCGCGCACGGCCCGGAATTCGCCCCTGAAATCCGCCACCGTCGCGCCAATCAAAATCAATCCCACCGGTATCGCGCACTGTCCCAGCATGCGCGTGGTCGTGCGGACGAATTCCGGCACGGCCTCGTCGAGGCCCAGAAAATTGAGAGCCAGGGTGAACACGATCACAATCAGGGGAGGATTCAGCAGTTTGCGCCAGCTCTCCCGCCAAGAGGTCCCGCTGAGCAGCAGCAGTCCGAACGTCCACAATCCGGCCTCCACACCCACGTTGTGCACAAACAGGACGCCCGCGGTCTCCCGATCGAACAACGCCAGCGCCAGCGGCAACGGAACGTAACCGTAGTTGTACACCCCCACCGCAAACGAAAACGTCCGGCGCCGCGCCGGTTCGCCCGCCAGCCCCGCCCCGGCCCCATACGCGATCACGATCCCCAGCACGACCGTGAAGAGTCCGACCATCGGGGCCAGCACGACGTTGCTCAGCACACCCAGCGCGGGATTGCCCAGGATCGAATCGAAAATCAGGCACGGGATCAGCAGGTTCACCGTGACCCGCAACAGGCTGGCGTCCGCCTCTTCCGTCAACCAGTTGATCAGGCGCATGACGACGCCAATCCCGGCGATGCAGAACACGGGGAGGACGGCGTAGAGAACTGTGAGGAATTCCTTCACGCGTATGAGGCCCGACCGGACGCGGCACACCGTCGCTGAACCCGCCGCCGACCAGGGAGCCGTGCATTCAACCCCGGTTCAGCAGATAATCCAGCAGCACCTCGAATTCGATGCGTTGAATGTCCTCCAGCATCCGCAGCCGGGGATGCGTCGCCGGACTGCCCGCAATCTCCTCGCACGCATCGACGAACCCGAACGGATCCCACTTCCCCCGCGGCATGAGCTTCTCCCGCAGCCGATCCTCCGCCTTCTCCTGAAGGAGTTGGGTCGCGCGATGGGTCAGCACCGTAAAACACGGATGATCTCCGGCCCGACGAAACCAGTACTGCGCGTTTCCATAATCCGGTTCCCGGCGAT
>DATKEE010000615.1:0-3771 GCA_035544555.1 Candidatus Methylomirabilota bacterium | reverse complement strand
GGAGGCAAGCGATGGCGGGAGGCAACCTGGATGGGGGGCGCGATTCGGGCGTCCTGCCCCGGAATGGAAAGTCAGAGCGTCGTTACCTCCGCTGCTACGCGATGGAATCGGCGTAACGCGCGCGCATGCATGATACCCGGTGGATGCGGTTTCCTGGATCTTGTTCGAGCGGGAACAGCACGCCTCAACATTTCACCCACTTTTAATCGCACCCCTGGATGGCCCGCCCGCGGCAGGGCCGTGAGAACAAGCCGAGGAAAAGGCGTCGATCAGGCGGGGATTCACCTGTCCCCGGTGGCTGGAGGCGGTTCGGACGATGAAACTGGACGCCCATGTTGCGGTTTTCGGGGTGTGGATTTGGATGTTATGGATAGCTGTGCGATACTTCCAGGAGTTCAACCACGAATCGCCAACAAGTTAAAGGGAATGGACGATCATGTTGGGATGGGCTGTTACATTCTTGATCTTTGCTCTCATCGCCGGGCTCCTTGGGTTCACGGGAATTGCCGGGACGGCGGTCTGGATTGCGAAGGTGCTGTTCTTCGTTTTTCTGATCGCGTTCGTCGTGTCGCTGATTTTCGGACGTTCCACGCCGCCGACGTAAGGGGTGGAACGGACGATGAGGCGGGCGTCTGGGGTTCCTGACGCCCGGTTGTCGAAACCAACAGTGAAACAGGGGACGCATCGGGGGATGGTGCGTCGGGAAGAAAGGAAAAGGAATGAAGAGTATGATTCGCATCCGGGAGTTCTTGTTGTTGGGATTGGTCGCGTTCGGACTCGCAGTCATGACGGGTTGCCAAACCGCGGAAGGTTTTGGCGATGACGTGGAGGATGCTGGCGACAGCATCGAGGATGCGCTCGACTGAGTTGATTGGCGTGAAGGCCGCGGACCCCGCGCCGGACTGGTGCCGGTGCGGGGCCGCTTTTTGCCCGCGAATTCCGCGGGGAAACGTCAGGAACCAATGAACGGCCCGGTGGAAGCAATGAATGGAAGCAGGGGCCGGGACGGGGTCAATCCACCGCGGCGAGGTCCATGTCCCGCGTGTAGTAGAGAATGCGTCCGCAGTTGGGGCAGGTGATGATTTCCTGGTGGGCCTGGCAGGTGACGACCACGGCGCGCTGCAGTTTCATGTGGCAGCCGCCGCAGACGCCGTGCTGGATGCCGACGACGACATTCTCGCCCTTGTGTTTGAGCAGGCGTTCGTAGCGGGAGCGGGCGGAATCCTCGACGGCCGACGCGAGTTCCTCGCGGTTGCCTTCGAGGTCGGCCAGTTCCAGTTTCAGAGTTTGTTCCCGTTGGTCCAGCCCGGCAATCTGGTCATCGACGACGCGCTTTGCCTCGTCCGCTTTGGCTTTGGCGGAGGCGACTTCCTTGTGGGCGGCTTCGCCCTGCTCCATGAGGTCGAGTTGCTGGTCTTCGAGGCGGGTGATGGCTTCGCGGGCCATTTCGATTTCGTGGGCCAGGGCGCGGTATTCCTCGTTCTTCTTGGTCTGGAATTGCTGGAGGGAATACTTTTCGATCTGCTGCTTCTTCGCATCCACCTCGAGTTCCAGCTTTTTCCGGTCCGCCTCGATCTGTTGGGCCTTCTGCCGGGCGGACTCCAGACCGGCCTGGGTGGAGGAGGCCCTGGCTTTCAGGGCCTGACGCTCGGGTTCGATGCGGGACAATTCCGTTCGCAGACGCAGGAGTTTGTGGTCGCGATTCTGGAGGGTGAGGAGTTTTTCAATCACATCGAGCATGGCCGATGGAGAAAACTATCGACGGCATCAGGCCAAGTCAATGCGCCGCAACAGACCGGTAATTTTGAACGTTTTCAGGGCGGGACTATCCAACCTTCACGGAACCCGCTAATCTGCCACCCATGATAAAGACATCCTGTTCCAAGGTTCTGCTGGCACTGGTTTTGAGCGGCCTGTGGGCGGCGGATTCGGATTCGCTCTCCGCGGCGGCGACCGATGCGGACTCCCCCCTGGCGACCGCCCGCCGACTGAACGAGGCCTTTGTCCAGGCGGTGGAGAAGGTCTCCCCGGCGGTGGTGGTGATCCGGGTGAGGCACACGGCCGTGGAGCTTTCCGAGGGGGACGACGACAGGTCCTTTCTCGATTTGCTGCCTCCCGAATTCAGACGGCGGTTTGAGTCGAATCCGGACTCGTTTCCCAGGGAGTGGCAGCCGCCGGACGGTCAGGGATCCGGCGTGGTGATCAGCGAGGACGGCTATATTTTGACCAACTTTCATGTGGTGGAAGACGCGGACGCGGTGACCGTGCGATTCAAGAATGGCAGCCACCACGAGGCGGTGGTTCGGGGTTTGGATCGGGAATCGGATCTGGCCGTGTTGAAAATCGAGGCGCGAGGGCTTCCGTATGCGACATTGGGAGACTCTTCGGCGACCCGTGTGGGCGAGTTTGCGATTGCCATCGGGGCGCCGTTTTCGCTGGACCACAGCGTGACGTTTGGACACGTGAGCGCGAAGGGGCGGGCATTTCAATTGAGCCGCGGGGTGTATGTGGATCAGGATTTCATCCAGACTGACGCGAGCATCAATCCGGGGAACAGCGGCGGACCGTTGATCAACATTGAGGGCGAAGTGATCGGGATCAACACGATGATCCGCGGATTGAATACGGGGATCGGATTCGCGATCCCGAGCGATCTGGCGCGGCTGGTGAGCGGGCGATTGATCGAGGAGGGCCGGTTCACGAGGTCGTGGCTGGGCGTGGGCATCAGCGGTCTCCGCGACAATCCGGAACATCAGGAACTGTTCCGGGAAATCGAGCATGGAGTGCTCATCAGCGAAATCCTCCGCGGCAGTCCCGCGTCGCGTTCCGAATTGAAGGCGTCCGACGTGGTGTTGTCGGTGGACGGGCGGAGGGTGACGACCCCGCGGGAGTTGAAGGAGTCGATATCGGTGAAGGCCCCGGGTTCGACGGTGGAACTCGATGTGATGCGGATGCGCGGACCGGGGGAGTTTGAGCGTTTGAATGTCGCCGTGGTGACCGACGCGCTGCCGGACGGGGATATTCAGGTAGCGACCCGTTCGAGGCGACGCGCGGTCGAGGAGGAACGGGCGCTGGGTCTGACGGTGCGCGCGCTGACGCCGGAGATTGCGCGTGAACAGGAAGTGGAGCCGGACGGCGGGGTATTGATCACGGCGGTCGAGGAAGGCAGTCCGGCCGCGGACAAGGGCATTGAACCGGGAACAGTTCTCACGGCGGTGAATGGCGAATCTGTTTCAACCCCGCGGGCGTTTCGTGAAGCGGTGGGAAACGCGGACACGAGCAAGGGTGTGGTGATCAATCTGGTGACGCGCGGGGTGAGCCGGTTTCAGGTTCTCAAAGGTGCTGGCGAGTAGCCTCCCCGCCACGCCTCGAGGGTGCGCCAGGTCCGTTTGACTGGCGCATTTTTTCTTCGCATTCGGCGCGAGGAGGTCGCTTTTCGGACTTCGATGGGTCATCGCAAGCAGGGGATGGGCTCGTTCCGCGATTCAACGCGAAATGGAAGGGAGGCTTTACACCGGAGGGCGGGTCGAGTGAATTATCCGGCCAGCGGTTGCCGTGGGCGCAATCTCCGAGTTTCCCATGAGGGATCCCCCGGATGACGAGGGCGGGGGATCCGGCGAGGATTCACGAGCGCCCCACCGCTCCATGCCTATGGATGAATCGAATCCGCAAACCCCGGAGCATCACCGTCTGGATGAGGACAACCGGCGGGCGCGCAACTGGAAACGCTGGGGACCTTATCTGGCCGAGCGCCAATGGGCGACGGTGCGG
>DATKEE010000614.1:0-4517 GCA_035544555.1 Candidatus Methylomirabilota bacterium | reverse complement strand
CCCCCAGCACACCCGCCCCACCCCCCTCATTTCTTGAATGCGAAACCATCGACATTCGTCCGATGATCCCGCATATTTCAAACTTGTGCACCCAGACGCGAACACACAAATCAAGGCCGCCGCCTTGGCCTTGTGTCTGAGTGGCGGACTGCTGTTCGCCGCGCCGGACGAGGAGTATGGGAAGGACATCCGCCCCCTCCTCGAACGAAAGTGCTACGAATGCCACGGTCCGGAACTGCAAAAGGGAGACTTGAATCTGTCGGCGTTTTCGGACTTCGAAACCATCCAGGGCGCGCCCGAGGTGTGGCAGATGGTTCTCGAACGCGTTCAAGCCTACGAAATGCCCCCCAAAAAAGCCGGCGAGTTGAACTACAACCAGTTTCAAACTCTCGTCAAATGGCTGCGGAATCTCCCCAAACCCGATGAGGTCGATTGCGACCAGATCGCCTCCGACCGCACCGCCAACTTTTACCGCGGCTACGTCATGAGCCGCCGTCTGAACCGCGCCGAATACCTCAACACCCTCCGCGATCTCTTCGGAGTTACGCCCCCCATCGAGGATGTTCTCCCTGCCGATGGCGGCGGCGGCGAAGGCTTCGACACCACCGGCAATGCACTCTTCCTCTCCTCCATCCACATCGAACGCTACCTCCTCGCCGCCCAAATCGCCGTCGAAACCGTCCTCCCCGACACCCCGCGCGGGCTCTCCAAAGAATTGAAAGCCGCCCGCCAGCACCTCCTCGTCACCAAACCCAGCCACACCACCACGGCCCGCGACGCCGCCGCGGATGTCCTCCATCACTTCGCCCGCCGCGCCTTCCGCCGGCCCGTGAGCGATAAGGAAATCGAGCGCATGATGACGTTGTTCGACCGCGCCCATGATCGCGGCGACGGCTATCTCCCCGCCCTTCGCCTGGCGTTGCAATCCGTTCTGATCTCCCCGCACTTCCTGTTTCTCGCCGAACCCGAACCGGACCAGGGCGGCGTTCATCCCCTTGGCGCCGTGCCCCTCGCCTCGAAGCTTTCCTATTTCCTCTGGTCCTCCATGCCCGATGAACGCCTCCTCAAGCTCGCCGAAAACGGTGATCTCCTGGACCCGGACATCTATCGCGCTGAAATCCGGCGCATGCTGGCCGATCACAAGGCCGGCGCCCTGGGCGAACGCTTCGCCCTGCAATGGCTCGAAGTCGAACGCCTCGGCCACGAAGTCAGGCCCGATCCGGATGCCTGGCCGGAATTCGACGATGCCCTGAACGAAAGCCTCCACGCGGAGGTCATCACTTTCTTCAATCACATCTTCCGCAATGACCGACCCATCCTCGAACTCATCGACGCCGACTACACCTTCGTCAACCAGCGCCTGGCACAACTCTATGGCCTCGAGGGCATCTCCGGAGACCGATTTCAGCGCGTCTCCTTCAACGACCCCCAGCGCGGCGGCATCCTCGGCATGGCCGCCATTCACACGCTCACTTCCTATCCCCTTCGCACCAGCCCCGTCCTCCGCGGACGCTGGGTGCTCGAGGCGTTGCTCGGCGACAAGGTCCCCCCGCCCCCGCCCGAAGTCCCTGCCCTGGACGAGGAGGGTGAAGCGCTCGCCCATCTCTCCCTGCGCGAGCAACTCGAACAACATCGCGTCCAGGCCGAATGCGCCGCCTGCCACGACAAAATGGACCCGCTCGGCTTCGGCCTTGAAAATTACGACGTCCTCGGCCGATGGCGCGACACCGACAAGGGCCTCCCAATCGACGCCCGCGGCACCCTCCCCTCCGGCGAATCCTTCGAGGGACCGGACGGCCTCAAGCAGGTCCTTCTGGATCGCAAGGATCGCGTGCTCCGGCATCTCGCCCGCAAGATGACCGGTTACGCCTTTGGTCGGGAGTTGAATAAGTTCGACAATTGTGTCATTGATCAGGCCATGGAAGCCCTCGAAATGAACGATTACCGGTCGTCCGCACTGATCGAGGCCATCGCGACCAGCTTTCAATTCCGCCATCGCTTCTATCCCAAACACGAATCCAACGACTCCTGAGCTTATGAAGCAGAACTGGTTGATCCCCCGGCGCACCTTCCTCCGTGGAGCGGGCGCGATGCTCGGCCTCCCGATTCTCCACGCCATGGGAAAGGTCCTGCCCGAAGCCTCCCCCGCCGCCACCGCAGCCGCCACCCCGGCCGGGAATGTCCAGGCCCCCGTGCGCATGACCTGCATCTACTTCCCCAACGGTGTCTGGGAAAAATCCTGGTTCCCCGCGCAGGCCGGCCGTGACTACGCCCTGCCCTACTCCCTCGAACCCCTCCAAAATCACCGAGACAATTTCCTCGTCTTCTCCGGACTCGACAAACAACACAGCCACGGCGGCGACGGCCATTACGCCAAGACCGCCAACTTCCTCACCGGCCTCCCCGTCCGCAAAACCGCCGGCAAGGACATCAGCGTCGGCGGCATTTCCATCGACCAACTCTGCGCCCGCCAGATCGGCCACCTCACTCCCCTGCCCTCTCTCGAACTCGGCGTCGATCCCGTCGTTTCCGGCATCGATTCAAACGTCGGTTACACCCGCCTCTACGGCTGTTACATTTCCTGGCGGTCCCCGTCCATGCCCCTCGCGCGCGAAATCAATCCCCGGCTCGCCTACGAACGTCTCTTCGGCGTCCTGCGCGCCAACCGCGTCTCCGACAAGGAACGCCGCCACCAGGAAGACAAACGCGCTTTGCTCGACCTCGTCCTCGACGACGCCCATTCCCTCCGCCGCCGCCTCGGACGCGATGACCAGTACAAGCTCGACGAATACCTCGACGCCGTCCGCGACGTGGAACGCCGTCTCGAGTTCTTCTCGAAACCCGATCCCCGCGTCTGGCGGCCCGACACCTCGCCGGGTGAGGACCTCGCCGCGCCGCAGGGCGCCCCGGGCGATCACCAGGAACACGTCCGCCTGATGCTCGACCTCATCGTGCTGGCCTTCTGGACCGATTCCACGCGGATCAGCTCGTTCATGTTCGCCAACGATGTTTCCTCCAAAAACTTCGGCGCCCTGATCCCCGGCACCAGCGGCTCCCATCACGAATTCAGCCATCATCAGAGCAAGGAGGAAAAGTTCGATCCCTACTCGAAGATCAATCGGTGGCACAACGAACAACTCGCCTACCTCATGGACAAAATGGCCTCGATCAAGGAAGGCGACCGCACCCTGCTCGACAACAGCATGGTGCTCTTCGGATCCAGCATGTCCGACGGCAACCGCCACGATCCCGAGAACCTCCCGATCCTCCTGGCCGGCCGCGGGGGTGGAAAGATCAACACCGGCCGTTACATCCCCTGCAAGAAAAAGACCCCGCTCTGCAACCTCTACGTGTCGATGCTCGACACCATGGGCACCCCGGTCGATGCCTTCGGCGACAGCACCGCCCCGCTCGAGATCGGTTGAACTCCTCCACCCCGTAGCCTCCGGCGTAAGCCGGATCACTCTCCCTCGACCGCGCTCACTCACCCAATCTCGCGCCATCATCCCATCGGAGCGCGGCCGGCTCGCCCGCGCGACCCCCCCCCACCCCTCCGTAGCCTCCGACGTAAGTCGGATCACTCTCCCTCGATCGCGCTCACCCACCGAATCTCGCGTCACAATCCCATCGAACCGCGACCACCCTGCCCGCACGAATCAGCCCCGCACCCCACGCGTACAAGCTCTCCGCGCTCCTCCCACCCCGTAGCCTCCGACGTAAGTCGGATCACTCTCCCTCGGCCGCACTCACCCCACCCAAACTCGCGCCCTCATCCCAATTGGTAACTCTTCAGGAGGGAAACCACCCGCCTGCCCCAGGCTTCCTCAGAGAGGCGAGGACAAAGGTAAAAGATCAGGGGTAAAAGAAGAGGCGGGAGGTGACCTGAACAGTTACGAAGGCAGAAGCCATCGGAACGCCGGTCTCCGACCCGGCTCGTTACGAATGTGAGGAATCGCGTCGCGTTCACACAACAAATCACCGAGCGTTCCTCCTGATGCGACAGCGGGACTTCGTGGTCTTTGTGGTCTTCGTGGTGATGGAGGGCGGACAACGTCGAACCAAAGGCCGCACCGAATGACGAGCAGCGGTTGCAGTTTGAATTTTCATGCCGGGTTTCCTGACGCTGCCCGCCATCGGTGAGCTAATCGTTCGACAAGAGACGTTTTGACGTTCTGACGCTTTGATGCGATTCTGACCTCGTGAAACGCGCGACAGTCTATTTTGACGAGGACTTGCACAAGGCTCTCAAACTCAGGTCGGTTGCGAGCGCAACAACCTTGTCCGATTTTGTGAACGAGGCGGTCAAGGATGCGCTGGCGGAGGATCTGGAGGACTTGGAGACGTTCCGCAAGCGAGAGTCGGAGCCCTCGGTCGATTTCGAGACATTCCTTCGAGGATTGAAGAAGAATGGGAAACTATAGGGTTGAGATCAAGCGCTCGGCTGGCAAAGAGTTGGAGCGTTTACCTGCGTCGGACAAGCGCAGGGTCATCAACCGCATCCGCAGTTTGGCAGATGA
>DATKEE010000613.1:0-3508 GCA_035544555.1 Candidatus Methylomirabilota bacterium | reverse complement strand
CACGAATTCGATGATCCGGATCATCCCATCGTGCAAGGCCTCACAACCTCCATGTTCGATGCCCCAAGAAACCTCAACGTCCACGCCACGCTTGATGTCGGCAACGGCCATCTCGTGGCCCATGCGCCCGGTTTCGGCTTTACCATTGCCGTGTGGGAGGATCCCAACGGCACCCCCACTCCCTTCCGTCCGGGAGGAACCGAAACCCACATCAGCCACCGCGTCTTCTTCGCCATTCACAACTATCACGAGGCCGGCGCCTGGACGGATATCAGCGAAAACGGAATGGAAATGGTCGCCCGCGCCGTCCAATTCACCATGCAGGGCAGCCTGGGCCCCCAGCCGCCCCGCATCATCGACCTCCTGCCCGCTCCCCGAACCATCCACCATCCCGCCGCAAATGGCATCACCTTCACCGTCACCAACACCGAGGCCATCCCCCCGGAAGGCATCTCGATGGTCGTCAATGGCACCGATGTCTCCTCCGCTCTCACGATCACCGGCGATGAACTCGCCCGCAACGTCTCCTACGACGGGCTCGATGAAAACGTCATCTACACCGCCCAAATCACCGTCGCCAACACCCTCGGCTCCACCTCGCGAACCCTGACCTTCGACACCTTCAGTCCCGACCTCGTCCTGATCGAGGCCGAGGACTACAACTTTACGGACCAGTCCGAGTGCCAGATCAGCGGCGTGCCCGAACCCCCTCCCGCCGGCGGCGGCCAGTTCATCGACAATCCCATTCCCTCGGATTTCGAGGACGTTCCCGTCAACCAGGGTCCCAACAGCTACGTGGACAACGTGGGCGTTCCAAACGTCGATTTCTCCGACACCATGGCCACCGGTGGCGTCCTGGCCAACAATGCCTACCGCTTCTGTGACCCGGTGGGCACCCAGCCGACTTCCGATTTCCGGAGACAGAAACACATCGACGAAAACGTCCGCGATTTTCATCTCCACCAGATGCAACCCAACGAGTGGCTCAACTATTCCCGCACCTTTCCGGACGATACCTACCGCGTCTATCTCCGCGCTTCGGCCACCGCCGCCCAGACCGTCCAGTTGGACAGCGTCAGCAATCCCACATCCGCGAGCCAGACCACTTCCATCCTCGGCAGCTTCGTCATTCCGTCGGGAGGCGGGTTCGATTACATCCCCTTGACCGACCTGGCCGGCAACCCGCGCTTCGTCCCTCTCTCCGGTGTCGAAACCGTCCGCCTCACCGCCCTCGGCGCCAACAACAATCTCAACATCAATTTCCTGATCTTCGTGCCGGCGGAGGCAACCTCACTCCCGCCCAGCGTCATTTCCGTGCTTCCCCCCGACGGCTCGACCACGGCTGATCCCGCCACGTCCATCGAGGTGGAATTGCAGGACGGCTCCAGCCCCGTCACCACGGCCGGCATCCAGCTCTTCTTCGATGGCACCGACGTCACGGCCTCCGCCACCATCACCGATACAGCCTCCGGCGCCCACGTCAGCTTCACACCCTCCACCCCCCTCGAGTCGCTCTCCTCGCACACCGCGCGCATCGAATTCAACGACGCCGCCGGCGACGGCCCCTACTCCTTCGAATGGAGTTTCCAGGTCCGCTTCCACGTGGACCCCGGAACTCTGATCATCAACCAGGTGGTCGAAACGGGAGGCGATGGTCCCGTCGAGGCCAAGTGGACAGGCCAGGTCTTCGATCACCCCAACCTCGGACCGGGCTTCACGGTCCAATACTTCGCCGAAGACGTTCCCGCGTTCACGGATCGCGTCCACCAATGGAACGGCGCCACCGCCGCGCTGCCCCTTCCCCCCTACCTCGTCGGCGGCGAATACATCATGATCCGCAATGACAACCGGGACAACCTGCCCTTTCAACTCGACGTCACTCTGAATCAGGATGCTCTGGTTTACATCCTGATCGACAATCGCCACGGCGAACCCGCCAGCCCGAACACCACGCCTCCGGACTTCACGCCCAACACCGCCTGGATCCTCGATGATGGCTGGCAACCGGTCACCACAGGCTACAACCGGACCGGCGACCCCTCCCAGCCCGACGAAGTGGGCGTGGATGAAGGCGGCGATGGCACCGGCCCCGGCGCCTCCATCAATCAGTTCTCCTCAATCTACGTCCGCGAAGTCCCCGCCGGCACGGTCAGCCTGTTCAGCGCTGACAACGCAGGCCGGAACATGTACGGCGTCGTCGTGACCGAAATCACCACGTTCCCTCCCACCGTCA
Source organism: Candidatus Methylomirabilota bacterium (assembly GCA_035544555.1). Lineage (GTDB taxonomy): Bacteria > Verrucomicrobiota > Verrucomicrobiia > Limisphaerales > DATKEE01 > DATKEE01. The sequence continues at coordinate 1,275 of DATKEE010000613.1, read as the reverse complement.
CCCACTCCCCTCCCGCGGATGCCCTGAACGTATGGCTGAACACCCCCATCGAAATCAATCTCGTGGACGGCACCGACCAGATCGTCCCCGGCAGCATCGTTCTCGAATTCGATGGTCTGGACGTCACCTCCATGGCCGACATTCAGGATACCGCCGAAGGCGTGCGCGTGACGTACCAGCCCGATCTCATCGCCGGCAACACGCACACCGTGCGCGTCGAGTTTGCCGACAACGCCGCTCCGCCCAATGCCGGCTTCGAGGAGTGGAGCTTCACCGTCGCCACCTTCGCTCTGCCGGAAGAACCCTTCACCGGCACCGTCTTCATGGTCACCGACCGCGCGGACCTCGAACAGGAAGGAACCCAAAACCTGGCCGGTTACCTCCGCCTGCTGGGCTACACCGTCGAAGTCACTCCCAGCCCGGGCAACGCCAGCAGCTTCCGCGGAACGCTGACCCCGGAGCAGATCGACCAGCTCGAAGCCAGTGATCTCGTGTTGGTCCATCGCGCAACCAGCAGCGGCTCGTTCAGCGGCGACGCCATCCCACAATGGAACAATCTCAACGTCCCGCTCCTCCTGGGCAGCGCCTTCCTGGCCCGCGACCCCAACTGGTCATGGTCCAGCGGCATCCAAGCCGCCGTCAACCAGTCCGGCTTGACCCTCGAAGACCCCGGCCATCCCATCGTCGCGGGCCTGGCGGACGACCTTTACATCCGCCCGATCGACATCAACCGCCTGGACAATCTCGACGTGGGCAATGGACAACTCATCGCCAGCGCCGATGGCGGCGTGGCCATTGCCGCCTGGGAGGGTTCCGGACTTTTCCGCGACGAGGGCGTTCAAACCCACACTCAACGACGCGTGTTCTTTCCCATCATGCGCTATCACGAAATGGCCGCGCCGGGCGATGCCGCGGGAAGCTTCTCCGAATATTCCGACAACGGACTGCGGCTGATCGCCAATGCCGTCGAATACACCCTCAGCGGTCAGGTCACCTGGTCTCCTCCCGTCGTCGTCCCCGAGTTGGTCATTCTCAACCCGGCCCTGGCCGACACCACTTTCACCGTGAGCGTCGAATCGGAGATCGGAAAATTCTACACCCTCCAATACAAGGACACCCTCGAAGCGCCCCTTTGGAACTCGCTCCCGGCCGTCCCCGGCACCGGTGACACACGGACCCTCACCGATCCCTCCGCCACCACCTCGACCAGATTCTACCGCGTCGTGGAGTAACCCCCCGTCGAATAAGAGTCAGTGCTAAAACAAGCGTGGGTGC
>DATKEE010000612.1:0-10909 GCA_035544555.1 Candidatus Methylomirabilota bacterium | reverse complement strand
ATCGCGGGCCCCGCCGTGCGGGAAAAAAAGCGTGCAATCCGCGTGCGTTCGGGTAGCTTCGGACAAAATGTATCCTCAGGTCGATACCAGGTTTCCTTCGGAGGTGGAGGTGGAGGTTCAGGCGGCTTACGCGTTGATGTTCCCGAAGGGCGACCGGTATTTCGTTCACAAGGCGTTTGGCTGGGCGATCGATTTTTTCTCGGGGAATCATCGTGACTACCAGGCGATCGATGCGCGGTATCACGACTTCGAACACACGCTTCAGGGCACCCTGTGTCTGGCGCGGCTGTTACGGGGGCGCCATCAATCGGGCGACCTGCCGGGGGTGATACAACCGATGTTTGAGCTCGGGCTACTGGCGATTCTTTTGCACGACTCGGGCTATTTAAAGCGGCGGGAGGACCAGGAGGGGACCGGCGCGAAATACACCTTCATCCATGTTCAGCGGAGCACGGAGTTCGCGTCGTTGTTTCTGGCCGAGAAGGGTTACACCCAGGGGGAGATTCTGGCGGTTCAGAATATGATCCGATGCACGGGGGTGAACGTAAACCTCGAAGCGATTCCGTTTCAGTCGGACCTCGAGCGCCTTGTGGGTTATGCCTTGGGAACGGCGGATCTGCTGGGGCAGATGTCGGCTTTCGATTACGTGGATAAGCTTCCGATTCTTTATCTCGAGTTTGCTGAATCGGCTCGATCCTTTCCCGGGGATTTGGGAAGCCAGACAAACTTCAACAGCGCGGAGGACCTGATGCGGCGCACGCCCGGGTTTTGGGAGGAGTATGTGAAGCCGAAGATCGTCGGTGATTTTGGCGGGCTTCACCGTTATCTGGCGGATCCGTATCCGGACGGCCCCAACGAATACATGGAGCGGGTGGAGGCGAACATGATTCGGCTTCGCCGGCAACTCGCCCTGAGCACGGCTTGAGCGCCCGGAGCCGGCACGGGCCACGCCGCACGCGCACGCCCATTGACGCTGCCGCGGCTCTTTCCCACGGGCATTGGTTTACATTGAGGGACTTCCTCCCGGGGAACCGGATGGAACCTGGGATGCTCTGCTCGGTTCTGCTCGACAACCTGGAAACGGTTTCCAAACACGATGTTTTCCTTTAGAGAGATCGATACGAAGGATCCCGCGGCGGTGCAGATGGAAGTGCAACTGGCCTATCTGTCCCTGTTCCCCGGCGGGGATCGTTACTTTGTGCCGCGCGCGTTTGGCTGGGCGATTGACAGTTTCTGCGGGAACTATCGGAATTATCAGCCGATCGACGCGTTGTATCATGATTTCGAGCACACGCTGCAGGGCACCCTTTGTCTGGCGCGGATTCTTCAACGAAGACAGTTTGCCGGGGCCAGGCCGCAGGTGTTGCAGCGGCACTTCGAGTTGGGAATCCTGGCGATCCTGCTGCACGACACGGGGTATCTGAAGACCCGTGACGACACGACAGGCACGGGGGCCAAATACACGTTTGTTCATGTGCAGCGGAGCGCCGAGTTTGCGGCGCAGCTACTGTCCGAGAAGCGGATTCCGGCCCGCGACATCCGGACCGTGCAGCAACTGATCGGTTGCACAGGCGTGAATGTGGAGGTTTCAGGGATCCCGTTTGACAACGAGACGGACCGGGTTGTGGGGCTCGCGCTCGGGACGGCGGATCTGCTGGGGCAGATGGCGGCCGATGATTATCTGAGCAAGCTACCCATTCTCTACCTCGAGTTTGCCGAGGCGGAGATTTCCAGGAGTCCGGATCGTTCACCGGCTGGGTTTTCCAGCGCGGAGAATTTGATGCGCAAGACACCGGAATTCTGGGAGCGATTCGTTTTGCCGAAGATTCAGCGGGATTTCGGGGGTGTGTATCGGTTTTTGAATGTTCCCTTCCCAGACGGCTCGAACGATTACATCAGCCGCATCGAGGCGAACATCCGGCGTTTGAAGGAGCAATTCTCCTGACCCGGAAACGGGCGGAAGGGCAGGGGATGGGGGTTTTTCCATTTTTCAAGTTGGGAGGCGGCGGCTAACTTCCCGGCATGCCGCGTGAATACGTCCTCCAGCCTTTTCGTTCCGGAGTTGATTTGCAGATCGACTACGCTCGGGAACTGAACGCGCAGCAGCACGCGGCGGTGGTTGCCCCCCCGGGACCTTCACTGGTCATTGCGGGTGCGGGCTCGGGGAAGACGCGAACCTTGACCTACCGGGTCGCCTATCTTCTGGAACAGGGGGTCACGCCCGATCGCATCCTGTTGTTGACCTTCACCAACAAGGCCGCGAAGGAGATGATGCGCCGTGTGACGGACCTGCTGGGTCGGGAGGTGCCGGAGTTGTGGGGAGGGACTTTTCATTCCATCGCCAACCGCATTCTGCGGCTGCACGCGGATCGACTGGGGTTTCAGCGCGGCTTCACAATCCTGGACCGGGAGGATGCGCGCGACGTGATCAAGGCGGCGATGGGGGATGTGTCGATTGATGTGAAGGCAACCCGGTTCCCGAAGGCGGAGGTGCTGGCGGACCTGTTTGGCCTGGCGGGAAACCGGCGGATTTCGGTGGAGGAAATGCTGGCGAGCGATTTCGATTATCTGGCCCACCTGGCCCCGCAGATTTCTAGGGTGCACGCCCGTTACGCGGAACGGAAGCGGGAGGCCAACGCGATGGACTTCGACGATCTGCTTTTGTTCTGGCTTCAATTGCTGACCGATCATCCGGACATGGCGGAGCATTATCAGAGGCGATTCCAGTTCATCCTGGTGGATGAATACCAGGATACCAACAAGCTGCAGGGCGATCTGATCGACCTGCTCGCCGCGCGTCACCAGAACGTCATGGTCGTGGGGGATGACGCTCAAAGCATCTACGCCTGGCGGGGGGCGGATTTTCAGAACATTCTGCGTTTCCCCGAGCGGTATCCGGCGGCCCGGACCTACAGGATCGAGACGAATTACCGGAGCACGCCGGAGATTCTGAACGTGGCGAACGCGGCGATTGCGGCGAACACGCGACAGTTCTCCAAACGTCTGAACGCGGTCCGCGCGCCGGGTGTCAGGCCGGTTCTCGCGGCATGCGGGGACGCCGGGGAGCAGGCAGCGTTTGTGGCGCAACGGCTCATGGAGATGAGGGAGGAGGGGGGCGCGCTCAGCCGGATGGCGGTGCTTTATCGGTCGCATTTTCACGCCCTCGAACTCCAGTTGGAACTGACCCGGCGGGAAATTCCATTCACGATCACGAGCGGCATCCGGTTTTTTGAGCAGGCGCACATCAAGGACGTGGCGGCCTGGCTGAAGCTGGCCGTCAATCCGAGGGACGAATTGAGTTTCAAGCGGCTGGTGGAGATGTTGCCGGGCATTGGCGGCAGGGGGGCGGAAAAGCTTTGGCAGGTGTTTCGGGAGTCCGTGGAAACTCCCGCATCGGGGAACGGATCGCGGATTGTCCGTGGACTGGAGGCATGCCGCCCCCGCGTTCCCCGGAAGGCCGTCGCGGCGTGGGAGCAGTTCGTTGCGACGGCGGGGCAGGTCGAGGACCGGCGCGAGGACCCGGGCGGGATGATCCGGATCGTGGTGGATGCCGGTTATCGGGAGCATCTCCAGGAAACCTTCACGAATTACCGGAGCCGCCTGGAGGACCTGGAACAACTGGCGGTGTTCGCCCGGCAGTTCGAAACCGTGGAGGATTTTCTGGCGCAACTGGCGTTGTTGACGAACGTGGAGGCGGAGGATCAGCAGACCCGTGCCGATGATGACGACAGAGTCCGTTTATCGACCGTTCATCAGGCCAAGGGGCTGGAGTTCGACGTCGTGTTTGTGATCATGCTTTGCGACGGACTGTTCCCGTCGGCGCGGTCGATGGAGAGCGAGGAGGGCGAGGAGGAGGAGCGCAGGTTGTTTTACGTGGCACTGACCCGGGCGCGGGACGAACTGTGTCTGACGTATCCATTGATCCGCTTCACGCATGGGAAGGACAGTGATCTGATCCAGCAGCGGTCGAGGTTTTTGGGCGAGATACCTCCGGAATTGCTGGATGAATGGACGACCCGTTCGTTCAGCCCCTACGGTTGATCCCTTGCCCGGCATCGGGTGGGGGGCCCAGGGTTCCCGCGGCGGGCCGGTCCGGAGATCAAGGGAGGATCAGTGTCTTGAACCGTTCGTAGGCCGCGTCCCACTCATGGATGCGGGGAGGATGAATGACGGTGGGGGGAAAGCTCGCCCTGATCAACTGGCGGGCGGCCTCGAGGGAAGGGATGTCGCCGGCGGTGATGGCCTGCACCAGGATGTTTCCCGCGGCGGTGGCCTCCGCGGGGCCGGCGACAACGGGGACATGGACGGCGTGGGCTGTGAAATGATTGAGGACGGAGTTCCTGGAACCGCCTCCGACGACGTGCAGGGTTTCGATTTTCTGATTCAGGACCTGCTCCAGTTCGTGGAGCGTATGGCGGTAAAGGAGGGCGAGGCTTTCCAGGATGCAACGGGTGAAGGCGCCCGGGGACCTGGGGATGGGTTGCCGGGTGTCCTTGCAGAATGCCGCCACCTTGCCGAGCATTTCGCCCGGGCTCAGAAAGCGGGGATCGTTTGGGTTGATCAGGGAGCGGAAGGGTTCGGAGCACCCGGCAAGATGCGCGAGCAGCGCGTAGTCATATTCCTCTTCGCGCTGGGCCCACTCCTGCCGGCATTCCTGGAGAATCCAGAGGCCGATGATGTTTTTCAGCAATCGGACCCTGCCTCCATGGCCGATCTCGTTCGTGAAATTCAAGTCCCGGCATTGGTCGGTCAAAATGGGTTCGGGCACTTCCACCCCCATGAGTGACCACGTCCCCGAGCTGAGATACGCCCAATTCCCGTCCGAGGCCGGAACGGCCGCGACAGCGGCGGCGGTGTCGTGCGAACAACCGGCGACGACCTCGACACCCGTGAGTCCGGTCTCCCCGGAGACTTCCGGACGCAGGGGTCCCAGGCGGGTGCCGGAAGGGACAATTTGCGGGAGGAGCTGCTCCGGTAATTCAATGGCGCGAGTGAGACGCTGGGACCACGACCGGGTGGTCGGGTTGAAGAGTTGGGTGGTGCTGGCAAATGACTCCTCCGCCCTGGGCACTCCGGACAGCAGAAAGTTGAATCCGTCCGCCACTCCGAGCAGATGGCGGGCTTTGCGCAGGCGGCGGGGGGAATCGACCGCGAGCTGGAACAGGGTGTTGATCGGCATGTGCTGAATGCCGGTTTCCTGGAAGATGGTTTCGCGGCTCACCCGCTTGAAGGCGGCTTTGACGCCGTCGTGACAACGCGGATCGCGGTAATGATAGGCGGGGGTGATCAGCGAACCCTCGCCGTCGAAGAGGAGATAATCCAGCCCCCAGGAGTCGCAACTGATGCTCTGAATGGGCTCGTCCCGTTCGGCGGCGCGCCGCAGGCCCTCAAGGAGTCCCTGATAAAGCGAGGGGATGTCCCAGTGCAGTTCCTTCTTCACCTGGACCGGCGTGTTCGGAAACCGATTCAGCTCGGTGAGTGTCAGCTTCCCCTTGTTCAGGACTCCCAGCATCAGTCGGCCGCTCTCGGCTCCAAGGTCACAGGCGAGATAATTTGATTTCATAGTTCGAATGACGCGGTGGCGGAGCTGCCCAGGGTAATCACGCGAGGTTCCGGTCCTTCCAATCGACACCCGGCAATGGGTGCTGAAGCGTCTGATCCGGAAAGCAGAGGGGGTACCACGGGTTCATCGTTCATGCGCAGATTGTTAGCCGGGTTTGCCGATGCTTCCCGTCGATCCGGGCTGTGCCGCGCAGAACCGGGTCCGGCGACTGACTCGCTCCGGCCGGGGTGGCCCACAAATGTGACACCCACGAGAGTCGGCAACCAGTAATGGAACAACGGTTCGATTACGGAGGGCATTGAATCGGGAAATCCCTTCCCCGCCAAGCGACAACCGAAGCCTTGGGAACAAATCGTTACCTTCAGGAATTCCAGTATCCTGCGGAAAGCGTGGCATGAAGTCGGGAAGGGAATGGGGTGCTTGGTGGCATGTTCCTTGCGACAGGCCGCGTCGCTTGCGTCGTTGCTCCGGGGGGAGCAGCAGGCCAGGCTGGCGCGGGGTGGACCTTCCCCCCATTTGCCCGCCCCGCGCCTCAAACCTGGATCCGCCCCCCATTTCCTGTTCGACAATCGCTCGAACAGTCTTTTGTGTTCCGGCATTTCCCCCGTCTCAATTCACCAGATCGATGGCTTTTGAATCGGTGACACGGACCCAAGGCGTTCCAATGTCGCATCCATGTTGAATTCCGCAACCCGGCCAAGGCCGGGTTGGAACGGCGAAGCCGCAGGTGAAGGGAGCGGGGAGTCCCTTACTTCGTTGAAGGTGAGGAAACCAGTTTCTCGTCGGCGTCGGTATCCTCCGCTTGGGCGAGCAGGTGGACATAATCGCGGAGGATGTTGAGCACCTCGCCCAGGTGGAAGTCAATGACCGGGGCTTCGTCAGGCGATTCAGCATCCAACTTCAGTTCGGCGCCGGGCGGGCGGGTGAGGGCATCCTCGCCGATTTCAGCCTTCAATTGCTCGGGAGTCATCAAGTTCCTGCCTTCCTTGGCCATGTTCAGCGTCAGTTCGAACACCCGAATATCCTCCGGCGCGCGGCTTTTGCGCTCCTCCTGCCGCGCCTTGCGGAGATCCTCCTGTTCCTGGATCTCCCGCCGCCGCTCGGTTTCGTTCAGGGAAACATGCTTCTCTTCGAGGTTCTTCTGGAGACGTTCAATGTCGCTGGCCAGATACTCGAAATCGCGTTCCTGGCGGACGCGTTCGTGACTCTTCTCCCTCAGTTCCGGGAGATACGCCTTCACGCGGTTCTGCCGTTCGTATTCCAGCGGTACGGTGCTATCCGCGGGCAGGCTGTTTGGCAGGATGGATTCGCCGATTTTGGCGTAATCGTACAGCGACGGCAGGACGATGTCGGACTCGACGCCTTCCCGTTGCGTGGTGCCGCCGGCGACGCGGTAGAACTTCGAGATGGTGAACTTGAGGTCGCCCGGCGAGGCGACGGTTTGGGGACGGATGTACTGGCTGAGAGGATGAACCGTCTGGACCGTGCCTTTTCCATGGGTCGCCTTTCCTCCGACAATGAGGGCTCTGCCATAGTCCTGAAGCGCGGCCGCGGTGATTTCCGAGGCGGAGGCGCTGAGTCGGTCCACAAGCACCACCAGCGGGCCGTCATAGGCAACCGCTGGATCGTCGTCGCGGAGAATGTCAGATCGTTCCAGGCTGTCGCGCACCTGCACGACCGGTCCCTTCTCGATGAACAGGCCGGTCAGTTTGATGGCTTCCGACAGCAAGCCCCCTCCGTTGTGCCGCAGATCGAGCACGAGGCCCTTGATTCCCTCCTTCTTGAGGCGGTTGGCCAGGATTTCCACATCTGCGGCGGAATTGACATAGAACTGGCCGAGGGTGATCACACCCAGACGGAATGGATTGCCCTGCTCGTCGCTTTCCTCGACGATCCTCGCCCTGGCATATTGATCTTCCAGAGGGATTTCGTCCCGGGTCAATCGGATGATTTTCTTGGTTCCCCCGCCGCCGGCTTCTCCCGGGATGACGGTCAATCGCACCTCGGTGCCCACAGGGCCGCGAATCATCTCGACGACATTGCCGAGTTTCTCCTCGATGACGTCCACCGGTTCCTCGTCCCCTTGACCCACGGCGATGATTCGGTCGCTGGGTTTGAGCTCCCCGCTTTTATGCGCGGGCCCGCCCGGCATGAGACGAACGATCTCGGTGTATCCATCCAAGTTGGAGGTCAACACCGCGCCGATGCCGGTGAGTTTGAGGTCCACGCTGGTGATCTTGAAGTTCTCGGCCTGCTGGGGGCTCAGGTAATCCGAATGGGGATCGAAGGCATTGGACAGGGCGGTCAGGTAGGTCTGGAGAATGTCCACCACCTCGTGCTTTTCGTAATCCTTCAACAGTCGTTTGTATCGATTGCCTATGCGTTCGAGCGTTTCCTTTGGATCGTAATCTGCCTCATTCGATTCGCCGGAAGTCTCCGCGTTGCCGGGCGAGCCGTCGGAATCAACCCTGGCAAGCCGGTCTCGCAGCAGCTCGAATTTGACGCGGGAACGCCAGAGTTCCTCGGCTTCGCGTTCGTTCGCCGGCCACGGGGCTTCATGACGCGCCGCCAGGAATTTTTCATCCTTCCCAAAGTCGTAATCCTCCTCGAGAAGGCGGGGGATCAGTGCCGTGCGCTCGCGGAGCCGGGTCATGAACCGCTCAAAAATGACAAATGCCGGAGTCGCATCCGCATCGAGAACCGCGTCATCCAGCTTCTCCGCCCAGTCCTCCCGGAATTCATCCACATCCGACTGAAGGAAAAACATGCGGTTGTAATCCAGGGCGTCGAGATAGTTGTCCAGGAAGAGCCGGGAGAGATCGTCGTCGATTGCCGCCTGTCGATAGTGGCGGTGTTCGAGGATGCTGCCGACGACGAGCGAGACGCGGCCGGCCTGATTGGTCGTCAGCGTGGCAGCCGCAATGGGTTGTCCCACGAGGAATAACAGCAGCAGACACGGAATGGACTTCATGGACTTCATAAGCACTTGGATCTGAATGTGACCTCATTCCGGGCAGAAGCAACCCTCGTTTTGGAGAGGGGCGGCTTTTTTCGGGTTTCCGGATCTAGCTGCTGGTGCCGTGGACAGAGTTCTTTTGAGGGGGAGGGATTGCTTCGTTCGGCTGTTCCTCTGAGAATGGGCGCTCATGAAGATCGGCGTGGTCGGTTGCGGGGCATTGGGGAGCTATTACGGCGCGAAGCTGTGCCGGGCCGGCGCGGATGTGCATTTCCTCTTGCGCTCGGATTACGAGGTGGTGCGCCGCCAGGGGGTGCGGATCCTGAGCCCGGAAGGCGATTTCACGGTGCGCCCGAGGTCCGCGCGTGAACCCATGGAGATCGGCGTCTGCGAGCTGGTCTTGATCGGATTGAAGACGACGGCCAACGAACAGTTTCCCAGGCTGTTGCCGCCGATGGTGGGTGAAGGGACCGCGGTGCTGACCTTGCAGAACGGACTGGGCAACGAGGAGGCTCTCGCGGAGTTGTTTCCGGTGGAGCAGATCCTCGGAGGGTTGTGTTTCGTGTGCCTTAACCGGACCGAACCGGGCGTCATTCAACACCTGGCACATGGGAAAATCATCCTGGGTGAGTTTCGGCGCAGGCCACTGCCTCGCACTTACGATTTGGCGGGCCGGTTCAAGCAGGCGGGCATTCCCTGCAAAGTGGTTGAAGACCTGGAATCCGCCCACTGGGAGAAACTGGTTTGGAACATTCCCTTCAACGGCCTGGGGGTGGCGAGCGCGGCCGGTTATGAGTCCGTAGTGGCGGGCGAAATCCGTACCTCAACCTCACGGGGCGCGTGTCTGACCACGGACCGGTTGCTGGACGGCGGTCGATGGGAGGCCCTTGTCGTGGAGTTGATGCAAGAAGTCATCGCGGCGGCCAATGGAATGGGGCTGGGTCTTTCGCGGGAAATTGCCGGGAAACAGGTGGAGCGGACGCGTGTCATGGGAGCCTACAAGCCTTCGACGCTGGTGGATTTCGAACGGGGCCAGCCATTGGAACTGGAGCATCTGTTTCAGGAACCGCTGCGACGGGCACGCGCGGCCGGTGTGCCCGCTCCGCGATTGACATCTCTCTGCCGGGCGCTGGAGCGGTTGTCCGCCGTTCCATGACGGGGTTGAAAGCCGCGTGTCCGGGAGGCGGATGATCCCGCGGAACCGGGCGCTCCGACACCTGCCGTTGTATTCCTGTTGCGCGGCCAGGCGTGACCTGATAGCAAGGGCCCACCTTCCAACCGGCCGCCAGCCGGAGTCCCAACCCAAAATCCAAGCCACCATGAAACCAAACGTCCTCGCGTGGATAGCGTGCGTCACGCTCTGTACCTCTACGGCCTCGGCCGCGGTTATCACCGTCAATTCGGCGGACAACACCCTGATCAATCCGAACGACACGCTCACCAACCTGGTCGAAGCCCTGACCCTGGCCCAGGATGGCGACCAGATCCATTTCAACATCCCCGGCCCCGGGCCGCATTATCTGGAAACTCCGGCCGGTGGTTATCCGCCCATCACGGCTAATAATCTGACCCTGGACGGCTACACGCAGCCCGGCGCGGTGCCGAACACGAATCCCATCCTGGCGGCCAACAGCGCCGAACTGAGGATTGTGCTGGATTCCCGGAATGGCGGACGCACCGTGCAGGACATCGATGGATACGGCACCTCGGAGAGCGCGATTCTCTTCGTGACCGGCGCGACGAACGTGCAGATCCGCGGCTTCTCGTTTCTCGGTGTTGTGGCGGCTGGCAGCGACGCAGACCCGGCGATGTATTGCGTCTCGTTCGGATTGAAGGCCACGGACGGCCACGTCCACGGTTGCTGGATGGGAGTGGATCCGGATGGTGTCACGGTGCACGGCGCCAATGACGGCGTGACGGGATTTCGCTTCCGGGACAACGGAGTGCCTTTCCTCAGCGATCGCATCACCGTGGGCGTTGCGAAGGATGCCACCAATCCGCGCGCGCAATTCAATGTGATCGTTGGCATGACGATACCCGTGATCATCGAGGGGGCGGGAACCCGAATCTCTGGAAACTTTCTCAGCGTGATGCCCGATGGGGTGACGGATTACAATGTGACTTTGATCCACGGTCAGGGGTTTGAAGGCCAGATTGAGATCGGACGCGATGGAGCCAATACCGTGATCGGAACGGACGGGGATGGAGTGAACGATGCGGATGAACGGAACATCATGGGCGGGGTGATTCCACGTTCATACAATCCGCAGGGCTACGACACGGTCATTGAGTTCTACGGTGGGAACAACCGGACCAACGTCGTCATTGCGGGCAATTACATCGGCGTCGGCGTGGATGGCGAGACCTGGTTCACCAACTCGGCGAGGATC
>DATKEE010000611.1:0-5051 GCA_035544555.1 Candidatus Methylomirabilota bacterium | reverse complement strand
TTTCACCCCCTATCCTGCTCCCATGAATCGACATCGCCCGGCCCTCCTTGCCTTCTCCACCGCCCTGTTCCTGGCCTTGCATTCCATCCTCGAATGCACCGCCGAGGGCGCGGATGCCCAGCGAACCCTGCGCCGCGCCGCCGAGAGCTTGTTCGAAATGGGTGTGGGCATCGATGCCCGCATCGTCAATCGCCCGGAGGATTGGCCGCTCCTCACTTCCCAGTTCTCCATCATCACCCCCGAGAACTGCATGAAGCCCGCCGCCATCCAACCCGAAGAAGGCCGGTTCAACTTCGCCCAGGCCGATGCCTTCATGGACTTCGCAACCAGGCACAAGCTCGAAGTCGTCGGACACTGCCTCGTCTGGGCCAAGGACGACCGCACGCCGCCGTGGTTCTTCCAGGACGGCGACCAGCCCGCCTCCCGCGAACTGCTCCTCGAACGCATGCGCCATCACATCGAAACTGTGGCCGGACGCTTCCGCGGACGCATCGCGACGTGGGACGTCGTCAACGAAGCGCTCGACGACGGAGAGCCTTACCTGCGCCCCTCCGGTTGGACGCGCCTATGCGGTGACAACGAGGATTTCATCGCCAAAGCCTTCGAATACGCCCACGCCGCCGCCCCCGACGCGCTGCTCATCTACAATGACTATCACATCTTCCAACCCGGCAAACGCGCGAAGGCCCTCCGTCTTCTGCGCGCGCTAGTGGACCGCAACGCGCCCGTTCACGCGGTCGGCCTGCAGGGCCATTTCGAATTCGACAGCATCCCCTATCAGGATCTCGAGGACACCCTGATTGCCTTCCGCGAGCTGGGTTTGAAGGTCGTCGTTTCCGAACTCGACATCGACGTCGTCACACGCGAACGCTGGTGGGCCGACGGCGGCGCGCATCGCGAAGAATTGGCGAAATGGGATCCCTACGCGGACGGGTGTCCGCCCGGGATCCTCGAACGCCAGGCCGAACAATACGCGCGCCTGTTCGCCCTGTTCAGAAAACATTCCGATGTCATCGCGCGCGTCTCCTTCTGGAACCTCCACGACGGCCAGAGCTGGCTCAATTACTTCCCCTGGCGGCGCGTCAACCATCCGCTCCTCTTCGACCGAAACCGCGAGCCCAAGCCAGCCTTTGACGCGGTGTTGAAGGTGTTGAATGAAGGGGACGAGTGATCCGTGACGAGTGGTGAGGAAATCGAGGCGAATCCTCCCTCGGAGCCTGTCCGTTGACAGCAAAAACCCCCGGCGATATGGTCGCCCATATGAAGACGACCATCGATATTGCTGATGGGTTGCTCGCCCGGGCCAAGGCGCAGGCAGCGAGCGAGGCCACGACGCTGAAGAACCTGACCGAAGAGGGATTGCAGATGGTCCTGAAGGAGCGCGCCAGGCAGAAGAAACGGCGCATTGAGCCGGTCACGGTTTCGGGTGGCGGTCTTCAGCCGGAATATGTGGATGCGGACTGGAACAAGATCCGGGCGGCGGCCTATGAAGGGACGGGCTCGTGATCGCGGTGGATACCAATCTCCTCGTTTACGCCCATCGCGAGGACTCCGAGTGGCATCAACCCGCACTTGCGATTCTGCTGGAACTGGCCAACGGGAATCAGCGCTGGGCCATTCCCTGGCCGTGCGTGCATGAGTTCTTCGCCATCGTGACGCATCCGAGGATCTACCGGCAGCCGTCCACTCCCGCCCAGGCCACCGCGACAATTGATGCCTGGAGCGCGAGCCCTGCCCTGGAGTTCCTTCATGAGAGCCCGACCTATTGGAGAACGCTCACCCGTCTCATTGACGCCGGGCGGATTCGTGGGCCGATGATTCACGATGCCCGGATCGCGGCCATGTGCCTCGACAACGGCGCGACCCAATTGCTGAGCGCCGACCGGGACTTCAGCCGGTTCACGGGGCTGGTCGTCAGGAACCCGCTGCTCGGTTGAACGAGTCGCGCTTGCTGCCGCCGTCCTTCCACGGGCCGGGGTTCAAAAGCATTCCGACTTCATCGCCCGCCTCAGTCACCCAGATCATCCGCGATTGGCTGAAGGCACACCGCCGGAATTACCGGCACGAGGGGGTCAGGTCTCAATATTCAACAAATCAGGTGTTGTCGGAATTCGCTTGGATGAGCATTGCAACATCCTGGGAAGGTCATTCGCAAATCACTGAACAATCGTCGATGCAAATGTTGAATGTTGAGACCTGACCCCATTTGGTGCTGCTGTTCCTCAGCTCCTCAATCGCGACGTCGCGATCCCTCAGCTCGGCCCATCGGGCCGGGTAACGGGCCATAAACAAATTCATGCGATTCAACGGGGCGCGATCTGTTTCAATCCCACCCGTATTTTTCATCGAACGCCACCCGATACCGTCCCGGCAACCGACGGTATTCATCCTGAAACGTCCATCCTCCGATGATGATGCACCTGTGACGGTTGCCGTCGAGCCCGCTGGCCCCGAGGTGGAACAGTCCTGGGGTGAACACCCCATTGTGCCAGGCAACTCCCAATCTTAGCGTAGGTCGTTGTCAACCGAGACACTCATTACTCATTATCGTGCTAGTCCTGGTCCTGTTGTTGGGCGGTGGAGGCTTCTGCTACTCCCGACGCCAGTGATTCGCATAAAAATAAAAAGCGAAGGCCGGGCGGAAGCCGTCGCCGGCAAATGACAAAACAAGATAGGTCAAGCTGAGAAAGTGCTGGGAGGCTAAGTTACCCGGTGCCAGGGCGATACTTTTCGCGTGAGTGAAAGTCAGTTGTGAGAATTCTCACGCACTTGCCGAACCGCTGTACACTACGAAAACCAAAAGTTACTGTTACTATGTCTATTGCTCGTGTTACCGAAATCAAATCCTCGTCCCCAAACAGCTTTGACGACGCCATCAAAACGGGCGCGGCGCGTGCGGCCAAGACGTTGGCAAATGTCAGATCCGCCTGGATTGAAAACCAGGAAGTGATGCTGGACGATGACGGCAAGGTGGTGGAATACCGCGTTCAGATGAAAGTCACCTTCATCCTGGAAAAGTGACCATCTAGCGAGGCGCGCCTCAGACCCACCAGTGGTCCCTCATCATGGCGTTTCTTAGGGGCAATGGGGCAGAATAATTACGCGGCACTGACCCCGTTTACGGCCCGTTCCCTACTTCGCCGGCAGGGTCGGAATTTTTTCGTCCACTTCGACGCCGGTTTCGCTGACTTCGGCGAAGTAGGCAGCGACGCGAACCTGTCGCGCAGGCTCCCTCGGCGAATCCGAGGGGCCTTTTGTGTCCTACCTTTCCTTTGGTCCACAGGCCCGCAATTCAAGCGGGTCTCCTTCTGAACCCTAAACCGGAAGAAATTGGGAGAACTGGAATTCGGAATCGGCTCCGAATTCTTTCAGCTTTCTCTCGACTTGGGTTTGACTCGTTGAACTCTTTGGGAATGCAGTAAATAGCAGGCCATTGGGATCCGCGCCACGCATTAAACGGTGAACGGCGTGGTTCGGAGAGTAGTCTGGCAGGCCTTGCCAGTGGTTGAAGATTATCCAATGTGTCGGGTGATTGTCGAACGCGACCAACACGTGGTGTTGATCGGTTCCAACGCCAGCGAATAGATCGGGCACTCGAAGTTGCTCTAGCAGATCACGAACCACCTGGTCCCCTTCGAGGATATAGATACTTTCCTTGTCTAACTCCCACACATTCATCGCGCCAACTTCAGCTAAGATCTGAATCGAAGTCAATCATGATTGACGCACATCCGCGCCGTTTCAGAGAGCCGCCGATAGGCCGCGAGAAAACGGCGCGAACCGGGGTTAAAGGTCAGGCTACTGATCGTGCCTTAAAGCGTAACGTTCGGCCTGTGGTATGGGGCAGTCTCGCCATCCGCCAGTCGAAGGATTCTGTTCGGACTGCAAACCCGCCGACCGGCGACCGCCCTGGCAGTGATGGGAGGAACGCGTCCACGCGGAAACTTCGACAACTCCTGCGTAGTGCTTAATCTCTCGAAGTTCGGTCAAGGAGAAGAAGTCATTGCGGAAGGTCGGAGCATTCTTGAGGCACCAAGCCAGTGCCTCCGTGCAAAAGTTTTCGAGAGGCGTATGCCGCTCCCGTTCCGAGTACGCGAAGAGCCGAATCAGGAGGTTTTCAGCTCGCGAATCCTGACCGTGCATACATGTGATCTTTCATTATTTATTACCGAGCGTTGCAGCAATCTATCAGTGGCCCTGTGAGAAGTGAAGCTTAACGTCCCGCCTTGGGCGTGACGGCACGTCCGCGACTCGAAGTCCTGATGCTGGTCCGGGCGCTCAAACTCCAACTTGCCGGCACCGACTTGGTCGCAAACTATTCCACTCCGATGATTCTGCGGGCTGCGACCCTGGACCGGAAGTGGAACGAAGCAGCCAATATGCGACGAATTGCTCCCGCTGCTGACGTTTCGGTTCCCGCCTGGCTCCGTTGCATTCCCCTCATGACTCAGTGCCTTCTCCCTGCCAAATATTTGACAAAAGTTTGGCAATGCCCCCCAGCGAACAGAGCGCCAGAGCGCACCCCAAAAAGCTGGCGGCGCGCCGAGTAGGGTCGAATCCGCTAAGAAAATAGGGCTTACGGCGACGTAAGCCCTTGGAAATTGGTTGCGGGGCTAGGATTGAACCTGGGATCCCGCAGTGCGGAATTATGAGCCTGACGAGCCAGGACGCCGAATCCATTCCAGGAATCATCGCGATCCGGGCCAACGGCCCGTGATTCCTCAGGGCGATAAACCATTTCATGCGCCCCATGCGCCCCAACGGGGTGCGATAATCGCTTGCCTTCCTATCCCATGTGTCCAGAATTCAACATCATTGCCCCGGTGACGTTCCGAGAACTCAGTCAAGTGGTTTCAACAGGAGGTCTTTCATGAATTCAATCCCCGCGCCCGCTGCCGTGTGTCGTGTGTTCGCCGTATTGCTGTCCATGTCCGGCGTCGGTTGCTTGGCGGGTGAAAGTTGGGACGGTCGCTTCTTTCAGCCGTTGCTGAACCAGACCAGCTACTCGATTGAAACGCTTGCCAGCGATGGGGACGGTGGAGTCTTGATTG
>DATKEE010000610.1:0-5215 GCA_035544555.1 Candidatus Methylomirabilota bacterium | reverse complement strand
AAGTCTGTTATTGGAATGCCAGCCACCCGGAAGCATGATGTAACTTTCTCACTCCGTGGGGCGTCTGCCTGTCGGAACTGCGTGCGACCCGGCAATGTACATTGGGGGCGGTTTGTGTGATGGGTTGGATTGGCTCGTTGTCGGGAAGCGACCTTGGACCCCTTCCGGCGGGTGAAGGGGAAAGTTTGAAGAAGACCGGATTGAGTTTCGTCGATGAACATTCATTGTGACAAATTGAGAATACGATTTCTGACACTGAACGTGACCCAAAGGACTTTGTGCGTTGCGGCCGGCGCGCTCGCCGCCCTGCTCGTTCTGGGAGGGTGTGCGGCGGGGAATTACCGTGAACAGGCGGATGAAACCGCGGCGGCCGTGATTCATGAGAAGCAAATGGAGGCCCTGGGCCGCGCCGAACCGATTGAGATTGAACCGCCGGCCGACACGCTTCGACGCAGGCTCCTGATGGGGCAGGACCTCCAGTACTCCGCGCCGGCATCCCTGGGCGCCAAAAACCTGGAACCAATCGAGCATTGGCCAAAGGACGATTATCTGGAGGAGGATATTTTTGAGAACGTGCCGATGGTTCCCTGGGAGGCGGGCGAGTCGCTCAAGCTTTCCCTGACCAATGCCCTCAAAGTGGCTGCCCGCAACAATCGGGATTATCAGTCGAGCAAGGAGGAGGTGTTTCGATCGGCCCTTCAGTTGGATCTGGCAAGAGACGCCTTCCGCAACACGTTTGTGGGACGTGTCGAAGGTGTGATCAGCACGGATGGTGGGGGTGCTGACCGTGTGACCGGAATCGAGGGCGGCGGCATCGCGGGCGTCAGCCGGCGCTTAAAGAGCGGTGCGGAACTGACGACGCGCATCGGACTTGACCTTGTGAAAATGTTGAATCCGAACCAGGCGTCGTCGAGGGCGTTGTTTGCGGACGCGTCCATCTTCGTTCCCCTGCTGCGGGGAGCGGGAAGGCACATTGTTGCCGAGCCGCTGACCCAGGCCGAGCGCAACGTGGTTTATGAGATCTATGATTTCGAACGCTTCAAGCGTGCCTTTGCGGTCCAGGTGGCGAGCGAATACCTCTCCACCCTGCAGGCGGTGGATCGTGTGGAGAACGCGGAGGAGAATTACAAGGGACTTGTCGCTTCCGCCCGTCGCGCGCGGCGTCTGGCCGATGCCGGCCAGCTTTCCCCGGTCCAGGTGGATCAGGCGATCCAGGACGAATACCGTTCGAGGGATGGCTGGATCAGCGCGCGTCAGTCCCTGGAGCGGAGTCTTGATTCGTTCAAAACCCTTCTTGGCCTGCCCACGGACGCGATGATCGAATTGGATCGGGGCGAACTGGAACGGCTCGCGGAATCGGCCCGGCAGGTTGCGGAGGCGGAGGCGGAGCTCGAGCGCGGACTTCCGGACGGGGCCGTGCCGCCCGCTGATGCGCCGGTCGTCCTGGTGGAACCGGATCCCGGCGAAGCGGGTCCGATGGAACTCGAGGAATCTCTCGCGATCAAGCTGGCATTTGAAAACAGGCTGGATCTTAGAATCGCCCAGGGAACGGTGTATGACGCGCAGCGGAGGGTGGTGGTGGCCGCGGACGGATTGCGGGCCGAGATTTCGCTGCTGGGCTCGGCCGCGGTCGGTGAAGGGCGGAGTCTTGGCTCCGCGGGGCTGGCCAACAGTGATCGGTTGGATTTCGAAAAGGGGCGCTACTCGGCGTTGTTGACCCTGGACCTGCCGTTTGAACGGACTTCAGAAATGGTGTCTTACCGGGACAGTCTCATTCAGATGGAGCGCGCTATTCGCTCGCTGCAGGCGCTGGAGGACAACATCAAATTACAGGTGCGCAATCAACTTCGGGATATGATCGAGTCGCGGGAGGGATTGCGCATCCAGGCCCGTGCCGTGGAACTGGCAAGGCGCCGGGTCCGGAGCACCAATCTTTATCTGCAGGCCGGCCGGGTTGAAATCCGGGACGCGCTCGAGGCGCAGGAGGCCTTGTTGTCCGCGCAAAACGCGTTGACGACCGCCCTGGTCAATTACCGTATTGCCGAGCTGGAATTCCAGCGCGATCTGGATCTGTTGCAGATCACCCCGGAAGGATTGTGGGAGGAATTCGATCCCGGCACGCTCAACAATTCCGCCGGAAGCTAAACCATCACTCCTTTTGCACTCATGAATACCACCCCCAACGCGGTCCCAAGAACCCCCGGCGGGTTCGGCCAGCCATCCGTGCGGATCGCCCTGATCGCGCTCGTAATCGTCCTGATACTCGTCACCGCCGGCCTGATGCTCTTCAAGGGGGGCGAAGGGGGACAGACCGACCAGCCGGTCTTCATCGTGGAAAAGGGTCCCCTGACCATCAGTGTGAGCGAATCGGGCACCATCCAGCCGCGCGAGCGCCTCGTGATCAAGAATGAACTCGAGGGCCGCTCGACGATCCTCTTCATTGTCCCCGAAGGGAGCGAGGTGAAGAAGGGTGACCTGTTGTTTGAACTGGACGCGACCGCCTTGCAGGACCAGCTCGTCAACCAGCAAATTCAGGTGCAAAACGCCGATGCCGCCTACGTCGGCGCCCGCGAAAATTTCGAGATCGTCAAGAATCAATCCCAGAGCGATGTGGACCAGGCAGAGCTGACTTTCGACTTCGCAAAGCAGGATCTGGCCAAATACATCCAGGGGGAATATCCCACGCAGGTCAAGGAGGCCGAGGCCAGAATCACCCTGGCGGAGGAGACCGTGAGCCGGGCGGAGGAAAATCACAAATGGTCCAAGATTCTGTTTGAAGAGAAGTATCTCAGCCAGTCGGAGCTGCAACAGGACCAGCTCACCTTCAACAAGGCAAGGATCGATCTGGAGCTCGCCGTGGCCTCGCTCCAATTGTTGACAAATTTCACTCACCTTCGCCAGGTGGCCGAACTGGAGAGCGGCGTGAAAGAGGCCGAAATGGCCCTCGAGCGAATCGAACGCAAGGCCGCTGCGAACATCGTCCAGGCAAACGCCGACCTGATTGCGCGGGAGGCGGAGTTGGGGAGGCAGAGGGTCAGGCTGGCGAAAATGGAAAGCCAGATCGAGAAGGCCAAACAATACGCCCCCATGGACGGTCAGGTGATTTACGCGACCAGCGTTCGCGGTGGTTGGCGCGGAAACGATGAACCGCTTCGCGAAGGCCAGGAGGTGTTCGAGCGACGCGAAGTCATTCATCTTCCCACGACGTCATCCTACATGGCCGAGGTCAAGGTGCATGAATCGAACCTGGAGAAAATCCGGGTCGGTCTGCCCGTGCAAATCACGGTCGATGCGCTGCCCGGAAAGATGATCTATGGCAAGATCGGACGGATCGCGCCCCTGCCCGACGCGCAAAGCGTCTTCATGAATCCGGATCTCAAGGTGTACAACACCGAAGTCTGGATCGATGGGGAGGGTGCGGATCTTCGCAACGGCATGTCCTGTCGCGTCGAAATGATCGTCGATCATTATCCGGAGGCCCTGTATGTGCCGGTTCAGGCCGTTACCCGCGTCAACGGCAAACCCACGGTGTACGTCGCCGAGGGAGGCGCGTGGAAGCCGCGGGCGGTCGGGTTGGGGCTCGACAACAATCGTATGGCTCACATCACCGAGGGGTTGACCCCCGGGGAAAGCGTCCTGCTCACCCCGCCCATGGCCGAGTCTGAAATCACCAGTTCGGATCGATCCATGGACACCAACATGGTGACGCGCCTGGAGGAGGCCAACCGCGTGGTGCCGCCCGTCGCGGGACCGGACACTCAGCTCCCGTCTCCCGGCGGGGAAGCCAGGGATGGAAGACGAGCGCCCGGTGGGGGTCCGCGGGGTGAAGGGCGCGGTCGAAACGTCACTCCGGAGCAAACGGAGGAGATTCGCAAGCGCTTTGAGAACATGTCGCCTGAGGATCGTGAATCCATGCGCCAGCAATTCCAGCAACGAAGACAGCAGGACCGTACATCGTCGGAGGAGGGAAGCAATTGATCGCCGCCGAACCGACAACCACGGCCAATGGCGTCGCCGCTCACCTGGACGACATTCACAAGGTCTATCACATGGGTTCGCAGGAGGTCCATGCCCTGGCCGGGGTCAGCGCGGAGTTTCGTCGTGGCAGCTTCTGGGCGATCCAGGGGGCCAGCGGATCGGGCAAGAGCACGATGTTGAACCTGCTGGGCTGCCTGGACCGGCCCACCAAGGGCCGGTATGTGCTCGCCGGAAATGACGTGAGCACCCTCGAGGACGACGCCCTCAGTGAAATGCGCCTCCGGCATCTGGGTTTCATTTTCCAGAGTTTCAATCTGATCCCGCAGGTCACCGTGGAGGAGAACATCGCCCTGCCGTTGTATTACCTGGGGTGGGAGCCGGAGCGCAGCGCCGAGCGCGCCCGGGAACTCGCGCGAAAGGTTGGCCTCGGGGATCGGTTGAACCACCGTCCCACCGAGCTGTCCGGGGGCCAGCAACAGCGCGTCGCCATTGCCCGGGCCCTGTCCAACGATCCGGCCATCCTCCTTGCCGACGAGCCAACCGGCAACCTGGACTCGACCACGGGGAAGGACATCCTGCGCATGCTCCACGAACTTCACGAGCAGGGGAAAACCATCATCATGGTCACCCATGACCCGAACATCGCCTCGCACGCCCGTCAACGCCTGTTCATGTTGGACGGCAAAATCGAGCGGATTGAAGGGGATCCGACGTGAGAAACAACCGCCATTTCCGGGAAATCGCGCTCGGGATCAACAATCTCCTGCTGCACAAACTCCGATCCTTTCTCACGATGCTTGGCGTGGTGTTCGGAGTGTCCAGCGTTATCGCCATGCTGGCGGTGGGGGAGGGGGCCAGCGCCGAGGCGCTCGATCAAATCCGCAAGCTCGGAAGCAACAATATCATCATTTCCTCCGCGAAACCGGTGGAGGAGGAAACCGCCTCGAACACCCGTGTGATGATGAGCATCTACGGCCTCCGTTACGAGGATGAACTCCGCATCGCCGAGACGCTGCCCAATGTCCGCACGACCGTCCCGGTGAAGGTGGTGCGACGCGAAGGCCGGTTGCGTGACCGCGCGCTCGAGATTCGAATCGTTGGTACGAATCCGCGCTGGTTTGATCTCGTCCAGCGGCCCATGATCGCAGGCCGGGTGCTGGCAACCCGGGACGTGACCGACCGCGGCAATGTGGTGGTGCTAACCGAGCACGGGGCGCGCAAGCTCCTCGCCACCCGC
>DATKEE010000609.1:0-7522 GCA_035544555.1 Candidatus Methylomirabilota bacterium | reverse complement strand
AGATGCGGTCGCTGATTCTCACCCGGCCGCGCGGGGACAGGGAGAGCCTTCCGCGCGTGGTGAGGAAACAGGGCATATCCTACGGTTCCGCGGAGGTGTGCAAACAAAAATCTTTGGCGTGTCGGCATCCGGTGGGAATTCCCTTGTTCGGGCCGGGGGAAACAGGGTAGTTGTGGGGCCGGTCGCAATCCCTGCCATTCCTCATGAATCTCGACGAAGCCAGCCAGGCCATTCAGACGTGCGCGGAGCGCATGAACGCCGTTTACCGCGAAGTGGTGTTCGACGAGTGGGCGGTGGTGGCCTTGAAGGAGGAGGGCGTCAACACCCTGCTGTATGTCGGGCCGCGCAAGGACCATTTTGAGCGGCATTTTCTGCCGGACAGTGTGGCGTTGAAGCGGGAACTGGGTTCGCTGAAATACGGGGTGGGCGACTTCGAGTTCGCGCGCGACGCGGCCGGCACCCGGTTTGATGCCTTCATGGTGACGGGCGAGGGGAGCTATCTCATTTGCAACAATATTGCAACGTCGATGGACGCGATCACCAGGAACGAACTCTGGCTGGCGGCCCAGGTGCCGTTTGTCGAACTCAGCGAGAAATTCCGGTCCAATCCTCTGGTGGCCGTTTGAGCTGGGGTCAACCAATCCAACCCCGGTACACGAACAGCGTGTAGATCAGGGTGAGCAGGATGCCGGCGAGGCGGGGCGGATTTCTGAAGGCAAGCACGAGCGCGAAGTGGACGATGGCGGAGGCGGCGAGAATGAGCAGGCCCGGATCAGTGATGGACGGCACGGTGATGGGCGTGTAGCAGGCCGCGATGCCGATGCAAAGGGGGATGCAGATGTGCCCGTCGCCGACTTGGGAGGAATAGATGATGTCGGGGCGGCGCTTCCAGCCGTAATAGAGCGCGAGGAGGGCATTCGGCACCACCATCAGGCAGCCGCTCAACCACCCGAGATTTCCGGCTCTGAAGAATCCCGTTTCGATGCCTCCCACCCATTGGACAAGTCCATTGACCGAGAGATAGGTCGCCCAGGCGCCGATGCCCAGCAGCGCGAGATCCAGGATAAGCCGGGGGCTGAAGCTTCGGTTGCCGCGGACGTTGGACTTGAGGACGTCGAAGACATGGAAGCACTGCCAGAAGAGGAACAGGCCGACCAGGACCAGTCCGTCGGCGAAGTCGAGACGTCCATCTCTTGCCAGGGCCCAGACGGCGCCGCTGAAGAACAGGACGGCGGTGAGGGTGAGCAGCAGGGAGAGCCGGTTCAGGCGTTGTTCGGTCTCGCCTTTGCGGGATATCCGGGTGCGTGCCGCCTTTCCGCCGAGGAGAGGCGCGCCCCAGAGGAGGGTGGGGAGGCCGATGAGGAGTGTGAGGTTGGTGACGTTATTGACGAGGCAGTTTGTGATGACTTCGCCGCTGTCGGCATTCGAGTTGGCGACGACCCAGGCAAAGACCAGGTTGCCGATGCCGGAGCAATAGGGCATGACCAGCGTGCCGAGGACCGTGCCCTCGACGCCGGCCTTCATCATGCCTTCGAGCCGCCAGATCATGAGGAATGACGCGGCGAGGAAGAGGGCCAGGAGAATCGCCGGATGCCAGTGCGCCGACCGTTCTGCCAGGGAGAGCAAGGCCATCAAGCGCGGGAGTTAAGCAGGAGGAGGACCGGGATACAAGGTGCGGCTTCCAATCTGCGGCTTCCAATCTGCGGCTTCCAATCCTTGTTGATTCGTTCATTCGCGGTTTTCCATCTGAATGATCGTCTGCACCCGCGGCTTGAGGGGCCGCTGAAATGCAGATCCAGCCAGTCCACCGATTCAAGCCACCCGAGCAGGCCGCCATCGGGATTGGACGTTTCCAGTTCGGAGAAGGCGTCGGTGTCGAGGAGAACGTCCGTTGACATCGGCGAAAGAAAGCTTGAAACGAGGGTGTGCTTCATTAATTTGGCAGGCCGGTGGCGCGCTTAGCTCAGCGGTAGAGCATTACCTTCACACGGTAGGGGTCGCAGGTTCGAACCCTGCAGCGCGCACCACTTTTACTGAGGAAAATGAAGGATTTCCGATTTCTGACACACTTTCCGCACAGAATCCGAATCCGCCGGAGACGCGCAAGGTGAAGTTCCCCCAAACCATCACCCATCGGGATGCCAAGGCGAAGGTGTATGGCCGGACCGAAGGGTATTCCCTTTACCGGCTTGCCTGGCGCGCCAATGGGAAGCGGATGATGGCATCCTTCGCGACGTACGCCGAAGCCAAGGCTGCCGGTGAAAAGAAGGTGCGGGAACTGGCGAAGGGCCACACTGCCGCCATGCTCACGGCACGGGAGGCGGAGGACGCGGCGGTTGCCCTGGACGTCCTTCAAACCTTCCAAGCCGATACAGGTCGCAAGCTGTCCCTGGCGATGATGGCGAACGAATACGCCGCGGCTGCCGGGAAGCTTCCCGAGGGGATTTCTATGGTTGCCGCCGTCGAAGGCTTCCTGTCCACCGTCGCAGTCGTCAAACGCAAGACCGTCGAGGGGGCGGTGGAGGAATTCCTGGCTGGGATGGAGGCGCGAACCAAGGCGCCCGCAGGCAAGCGCCCCGAACGATCCCCGAAGTATTTCCGCATGCTCAAGGCGACGCTGAACCGGTTCGCGGCGGCTGTCCCGGGCCATGATGTTGTGGATCTGACACGCGAACACTTGGTCCTGTTTTTCGGGACGCTCAAGGATCTCGCCCCCAAGACCCGCAACCATGTCCGTACGATCGTGGGCCAGTTCGTCCGGTGGTGTGTGCGGCAGGATTACCTGCCCGCGAATCACCGCTTGCTCGAAGCCGACGTCCTGCGGCCAGAACGGGCAGGGGACGGGGACATTGAATTCTACTCACCAAAGGAGTTCCGGGCACTGCTGGAACATGCTGATGGACCGATGCGAGCAGCCGTAGCGTTGCAGGGACTCGCGGGCTTGAGGGTGGACGAAATCCTCCGCTTGGATTGGAGGGACGTGTTCTCCGTCGATGGCCACGTCGAAATCAAACGCGGTACCAGCAAGACACGCCAGCGGCGCCTGGTGACCGTGTGCGATTCATTGGCTGCTTGGTTGGAGCCGTTTCGAAAGTTCGAGGGTCCGGTTTGGCCCGCTGAGGAAGGTGCCAACCGGGAAAGCAGGTTTCAAAAAGCGTTCACGGCAACGGCGGAGAAGGCCGGTGTCGCGCGCAAGGGCAACGGACTCCGCCACGCGTTCATCACGTTTCACTTCGCCCGCGAACAAAACGAAAACGTGACTGCGGCCGAGGCCGGAAACACGCCTTCGATGGTCCATGCCCACTACAAGGGGCTGGCGCGGAAGCAGGAGGCCGAGAAATGGTTCGCGGTCCGGCCGGCCGAGAAGGCCAACGTCATCCCGATGCGGGCCAAGGCGTGATGGAGGGGGGCGTCACAGTTCAGCCAGAAACGTGTCCAGTTCCAGCCGGGCTTGGCGCAGGATGCTCTTGAGGGTGCCGGGCGCAACCTGTGAGTGGTCCGGAACGGTGATTCTGAGATTGTCCTTCCCCATGCGGATGTGAGAACCGTGTTGCCGGAGAACCTCGAATCCCAATCGACGCAAGGCTCGGACAACCTCCTGCCCGGACAAATCCCGAGGCAGTTTACTCATGCCATGCTGAGTTCTGGATCCTCGGTGAAGTGCAAAGCCGCCGTACGTGGTCCCTTGCCCGGTTCGAAGTGGCAGGCCATCGCCTCACGAACGGCCGCTTCCAAGCCTTTCAAGTCTTCGGCCTGAGTGGTGATGCCCCCGCCGGACGGATCATCCCACGAGGCGACCAGCGAGCCGGTTTCCTCGTCACGGCTGACGCGGAAGGTGATTTTGATTTCACTCATGGTCGCCAGCACCATTGCCTATCTGTAGGTGGCAGGCAAGGCCATAAAGGAATCCCGCGTCACGTCCTTGACAGTGCGCGGGCGCCTGTGCCAATCTGCGCCCCGGACGGCGACGGACGGCGGTGCCGCGAGTCGTGACCCGGTGGGTCGATGCCGCCAGGCATCCTTCCAAGTGGGGCACTTGTTCCGGCGGAACAAGCGCGCTCGGCGAGCCAGTCAGCCCACAGTTGAATCAGAGGTTTGGCAACCTCTGTCAAAACTGTGAGCACGCAATGGCCCCAAAGAATCGTCAGACACCCACCACTCCTTCCGCAACCCTCCCCGATCCTTCCACCCCCGAGAGTCAGTCTGAATTTGTTGACTTGGCTGGACTCATGAAAGTTCTGCCTGTCTCCCGACGCACAATCGGGAACATGCGCAAGCGGGGCATCATCCCGTTTTTGAAACTTGGGGAGCGTGTGGTATTTCATTTGCCGTCCGTACGCGCCGCCCTCCTTCGCCATCAGCAAACCCGCAAGTAAGTTGCCCATGACAACTTACTCGGACACCGAGAGGGCCGTCTTGTCTTCTGTCCTGGAGGCGGACGGTGAACAATTGCCCGAACCCATCACCCGGTTGTTGGCTGATGCCCCCGCGACGTTCGATGACTTGAGGCTTGGGACAATCGCCGTCGCGATCCGTGATTTGCGTAAGGCAGGACAGGCAGTGGACCCGGTGAGCGTCAAGAATCACATCGGCGAGGAGGCGCTACTCACAATCGGCGGATGGGAATTCCTGGCGGGACTGACCGCGGACTGGCTGCCGATGACACAGGCCGCGGCGGACGCGAAGACGTTGTTGGCCGCGTACGATCGCCGGAAGGAGCGCGACGCACTGAGGGAGCGACTCGCCGCCGTCGAGGCGGAAATCGGTCCGGAGAAGGCGGTCGAATCGGAGGAGGAGAAGATTGCGCGACTGGCGGCACTTCCGATTCTCGAATATGCGCGCGTTCGGAAGGTGGAAGCGAAAAAGTTGGGTGGTATCCCTGCTGGTCTGCTGGACAAACTGGTGGACGCCAAGCGCGCGGAGTCCGGAGGCGGTGATGGGTTGCAAGGGAGCGCCGTCACACTCCCGGAAATTGAACCATGGCCCGGAAACGTGAATGGTGCCGAGGTTCTGGACCAGGTGGCCGCGTCACTCGCCCGATACGTGGCGCTTCCCGATGGTGCCGCCGACGCAATCGCTCTCTGGTGTGCGCACACGCACTGCTATCAGCACTTCACCTGCACCCCGCGACTGAACGTTACATCCCCGGAAAAGGGCTGCGGAAAAACCACCTTGCGCGACGTGTTGGCAACGCTGGTCCCGCGTCCGGTTCTCGCGGAGAATTTGACTGTGGCTGTGGCTTTCCGTCTGGTGCAATCGCATCGCCCCACGGTCCTGGCTGACGAATGCGACTCGTGGTTGCGCGACAATGAGGACCTGCGTGGGTTGCTGAACGCTGGACATCGTCGAGGCGGACAGTTCTTGCGATGTGAAGGGGACGCGCATGAAGTGCGAGCCTTCCGCGTGTTCGCCCCCGCTGTTCTCTGTGGCATCGGATCATTACCCGGCACTCTCCACGACCGATCAATAGTCATTCGCCTCGAACGCGCGAAGCCGGGCGAGGTTCGGGAGCGATTCGACCCGCGATCTACTGGTGAGGACACCGAGCTTTGCCGGAAGCTTGCTCGCTGGTGTGCGGATCACACCGCACGCTTGCACGCTTGCGACCCCGCACTGCCGCCAGGAGTGTTCAACCGGGTGGCTGACAATTGGCGACCCCTGTTTGCCATCGCGGAAACTCTCGGTGGTGTCTGGCCTGAGAGGGCGGCGACCGCGTTCACCAAGCTGATCCGCGCGGATGTGGACCAAGAGGGGTTGGGTGTGATGCTCCTTGCCGACATCCGAGTGGTGTTCGAGCAGGCCGGGGCGGACCGGCTGTTCTCCCGGACGCTGGTTGGGTCTCTGGTGGCAATGACGGATCGGCCGTGGGGAGAGTGTCAGCGGGGGAAGCCGATTTCGGAACGCTGGCTTGCAGTACGTTTGAAAGGATTCGGAGTCGGAACGCGGACCATTCACTCAGGCGGCGACCACGCCAAAGGGTACTTGATTTGCGAATTCGAGGAGGCGTTTGGGCGGTATCTGCCGGACACCGGGGAAAACAAGCGTGCGAACGTGCGAACCCCTGCAAACAAAGGCGATGATGCGGATTCACAAGCGTGCGCCCCCTCCGACCCCGCACGCTTGCAAAATGGCGTTTCAGTCAATAATGACGGGGCTCCGCACGCTTGCACGCTTGCGAAGCCGGGGGATGGCAAGAAAGCCACTCAGGAGGATCTGCTGTGAGCCCGCACGAAATATACCTGGAAGCCAGGCGGCTCGGACTGGAGATCAACGCGCGCGGCGACAAGCTGGGAGTCTCGCCTGCTGGGAAGTGCCCGCCCGAGTTCCGGGAAGTTCTGAAGGCCAACAAGGCCGCCCTGCTCGCCTGGCTGGTGGCCCCGAAGGACACTTGGGCGGTGGGGAAGTATCCGCCCGGCGAGTTCGAAGACGTGGTTGAGTCATTCCCGGATCCCGACCGAGCCGTGCCAGGCAATCGACGACGCCGTGTAGAGGACCGAACGGCGGCCTGGCTCCACGTCGCCCGGCAAGTGTTGGCTGGTGAATTCGACGGCGCGGATTTTTCCACGCGGGAGTCCTTGCGAAGGGGGTTGCGGACTCTCCCGCATCCGGCGGCAATGGCGGCCCTGGCGAAGTTACGGGGAGGCTCCAAATGACCGAAAACGGCTCAAATTCTGTGCGCTCAGTGTGCGGGGATGGCCCGATTGGCCAGAACCCTAGCAAAAGCGATGAGGGGAAGCAGGCTAAGGACCTGCAAAGCGTCGTTCACCTTCAGATAGCGGCGTCGAGCGGAGAAGCGAGGTGGCGGTTCGCTCGACCGATTTTGATAGCCCTTGGAGGTATCATGAAACTGGTCTCTCCCAAATTCGAAGGAGATACGACTGGCCGTCTCCACCAACATCGTTGCTCGTACAACCTGCCGTGCTAAATTCCGGAATAAGTTCGGGCGCACAGGCCGCGGATATTCCATGCTGGTGTGCAAGGTGGTGTTGAAAGACGGATGCTGCAAGAAGGCGATGAACGTTCTGAGGATCTCGCTCCAGCAGGCTTTCGATTGTTTCGCCCGGTGCCAGCGCGGTCTCAGCCGTCCTGAGCAGGCTCTTGCTCTGCGGGAGTGACAAATCCGTGTTGACCGCATCGTCATCAGTACACGTGAACAACTCATGCTCTTTACCGTTCACCAAAGTCTTGAATCGCCATTTACCTGTCATAGATTCCTTCCGTTTTCGATTTAATGTCCAACTCCGGCCGCGAGCGCCCGCTTGAGCGCGAGTTGGCTCGACGGAACTGGCACTCGACCATTCACAGCATCCAACGAACAAGCTTTACGAGGAGAGCCAGAAACGCGGCGACTATGGCAAGACCGCCGTAGATGCTACCGGCGGCGTGCGCATGCGGTTTCCATTTTATTGCCTGGGCCACGAGCATGCCGAGCAGCAGGCTGGAAATGA
Organism: Candidatus Methylomirabilota bacterium; assembly: GCA_035544555.1. Taxonomy (GTDB): domain Bacteria; phylum Verrucomicrobiota; class Verrucomicrobiia; order Limisphaerales; family DATKEE01; genus DATKEE01. Next base: position 74 of record DATKEE010000609.1, on the reverse strand, counting down.
ATACCCATTTTGCTGTCTTGAATACAGGAAGGTCGAGAGCCCATGCCCAAAGGCAGCCAGCAATGACCCACTCG
>DATKEE010000608.1:0-3798 GCA_035544555.1 Candidatus Methylomirabilota bacterium | reverse complement strand
GGGGGCAAATTATGCGGCAGGTCTGCGGGGCAACCTACTTAGCTTTGCCTCCGGATCCAGCCGAGCATCCGTGGGAATCAACTACACCACCTTCCCGCCTCGGGTGGAAGCGACCTCGACCGCCGGTTTCTTTGACTCCTGGATGGTAGACGGCTTCGTGGAGTTCGAAAGCGGCTATCATTTCATGATTACGAATGTAGTGAGTTCCAATCTTGCAGTCCTGGACGAGGATTACTCCCCTGCCATCACCAGCCAAAGTTTTTTTGTTGGTGAGACCAATCACCCGCCGCGGCCGGCGCGATACAGTTTCGCACCGTGTGATGGCGCGGCGGAACCTCTCAACCTTTGGGCGCATATCAGCGTCAACCACGGGGTGCAAACCAGCGCGGAATATATCGACCATATCCTGCGCCAAATGGATTCGCCTGGGGCGATCCCGAATTCGGGCACTGCTTCAAGCATTAGCGGGAATCCCGGGGACGTGCTGCGATATGTGCGTGAAAATCTCGGCAACTGCGTGATCTCGATGATGCCGGAAGTCGGGCGCGGCCATGTGGTGACTCCCTACGCGGTGGAGGCTGTTGCGGGTGACCCCCAACTGCATCGCATCCGCATCTACGAGAATAACTGGCCGCAGGACACCCGCCATGACATCCTCATTGATTCGGATGACAATCGATATCGCTTCTGGAGGCGCGGTCGCGGGCTTTGGACCGGCACCGGCATCTACGCAATCCCGATCTCGGTCTGGCGCAATTCCCGGAGCATGCCCGGGCTGTCGACGATTGGGGACGCGCTTGGGTTGATTGTTTTTGGAGAGGCCCACGCGCTGCATACCGACTCTGAAGGGCGCCAATGGGGCTGGGACGCTGCAGGTGATTTTCACGAAACGCTGCCTAATGCCAGAGCGATTGTTCCGACTGGCGGATCGGCGGATGAATCGACCCGCAATGTGGCGCTCTTCCTGCCCGCGGTGCAGGCGCTGCCTGGGAGCACCGCTTATGTAAGCGGGAAGTATTACATCTTCCACACGGCGCTGGGTGGCAACCTCCTTCAGTTGGAGATGTTTTCAGGTGTGGCCGGGGACCAGGATGAGTTTCAGGCGTTCTCTGATGGGTCGAAAGTCACTGGCTTTAGTTTTTCGCCCGAGCGTGCAGACCACGAATTTGTGCCGCGCATAGGGATGGTCCTTGGGGAAAGGCAACGCGCGCTGTTCGAGTGGCAAGGGGTGCGTCCGCCCGCTGGTGCAAAGCTTGGTTTTCACGCGGTGAACGATCGCAAAGGGGTGAAGTTCGAGAATAGTGGCTCGGTGCCAGCGACTTTTTATATGCAGTTGACGACTGTTGACGGACCTTCATCGATTGCCTTAACCAACCGATTCGGGCCGTTTGACGTTCCCTCCGGAGCGATACAAACGGTGACGATCCAGGATTGGCCTGAGGCTGCGATGCTCCAATCGGAATTGGATCTGAACAGCGATGGAACGGTGGATTCATCGCAAATGTACACTCCGGTTTCAGCCGGACCTCAGCCGGAGCCACCGACCATCCAGGCGAGCCAGGCAAAGGGAGAAATCACCCTCTCGTGGTCGGCAGGTGAGGTTGTCTTCGAACTCCAGTCCGCTGGCTCCCTTACGCAGCCATCCTGGCAGCCTGTTTCGACGTCTCCGAGCTTAAGTGCTGAACAGTACCATCTGACTCTTCCTGTGACGGAGGAGGCCCAGTTCTTTCGATTGAAATCGACGGAATGAGCTTTTGAGTCAGCAGAAAGGCTGGGTTTACTTCTTGCGGCGGTAATTTGCGGTCATCCGCAATGACGGCGTATGACAAAAAAGAAGATCAAAGAAGAGGCGGCGCGCTACGCGAAGTTCGTCGAGTGGAGTGACGAGGATCAATCCTTCATCGGTCGCTGCCCGGAGCTTTTTGAGGGCGCTGTGCATGGAGGCGACGAGGCGCGGGTGTACGCGGAATTGTGCGAGACGTTGGAGGAGTGGATTGAACTGCTTCACAAGGACGGCGCCGCGCTCCCGGAACCGGTCGGGGGTGGAAAGCGGTTCAGTGGCGAATTTGTGCTGCGGGTGGAGCCGGCGTTGCATCGGCGCCTGGCAGCCAAAGCGCGCGTTGCTGGAGAAAGCTTGAACAGCTATTGCGCCAAGGCGCTTTGTAAGAGCCACACTGGGTGAGTCCTTCGATGAGGACTCGAACGGGAACACGGAATCACACGACTCGCCCTGAGAAGGAGGCGGGGAATGACAGACGAATGAAGACAAACGAATGAAGGGAGATCAGCGGAGAGTCTGATTCGCCTGGCCCCGTTTGTTCGTCATACCGGCTGGAGAATGCGTGCTGGTGCGGTTGTGGGCGACGGCCCTCTACCGCTTTCGCATGCCGGACGCACGTTCATCCAGCGCATCGCCTCTCCACCCGCGCGGAAAGCGGCGAAGTCGCTCCTCTCCATCGCCGCGCCCCTTCAGGGCTGGGAGGATTTGTTTGGGGCGGTTTCTTCATTCCCTGCTTCCGTCGCGCGTCCATGGCTGATTAAATCGCGCGCATGCCTTTGCTGGAAATCACCGGACTCAAGAAGACCTTTCGCGCGCCGGACGGTTCACACCAGACGGTGATCGACATACCGGAGTTCACGCTGGACGCCCGTCAGGAGATCGCCCTGAGCGGGGAAAGCGGCTCGGGCAAGACCACGTTCCTGAACCTGATCGCGGGCATTCTCCGGCCCGACGCCGGCGAGATCGTGCTCGCGGGCCAGCGGCTTTCGGCGCTTAGCGAACCGGCGCGCGACCGCGTCCGCGCCACGACACTCGGTTACATCTTTCAAACCTTCAATCTGCTGCAGGGTTTCTCCTGCCTGGAGAATGTTCTCGTCGGCATGAAGTTTGGCGCCGGGGTGGATCGTGAATTTGCCAGGAAACTGCTCGACCGCGTCGGGCTGTCGGAGCGGATCGACCACCGGCCCCGCCAGCTTTCCTCCGGACAGCAGCAGCGTGTCGCCGTCGCGCGCGCCCTGGCCAATCGCCCGCAACTGGTGATTGCCGATGAACCGACCGGCAACCTCGACCTTTACAACGCCCGGGAGGCGCTCCGTCTCATCCGCGAGACCTGCCGTGAGAACGGCGCGGCACTGCTGCTGGTGAGCCATGATCGCGACGTGCTGGGCGCCTTCGATCAGGCGCGGGACCTCAGCCAGGTCAACCGCGCCGCCACCGCACGGGAGGTGCCGGCATGACAATCTGGAGGATCGTCGGCAAGAGTCTGAGCCAACACGCGCTTTCGACGACCGTGACCGCGCTGTCAATCGCGCTGGCGGGCGGCCTGTTGATGACGGTCTGGGTGGTGAAGGATCAGTCGCGGGAGGCGTTTACCGGGGTGGACGCGGGGTTTGACGCCGTGCTGGGCGCGCGCGGCTCCCAGCTCCAGCTCGTGTTGAACGCCATCTTCCACCTCGAATCCTCACCGGGAAACATTCCGTGGTCGGATTACGAATCGATCCGCGACCGTCCGTCCGTCCAGGCGGCCATTCCCATCGCCGTCGGGGACAATTACCTCGGCTATCGGCTGGCGGGGACGACCACGAATCTGTTCACGGACGTCGAATACGCGGAGGGAAAACGGTACACGGTCGAATCGCCGGGGCGGGTATTTGATCCGGACCGGCGCGAGGCGGTGATTGGAAGTTTTGCGGCGCGCCGCCTGGGGCTTGGCTATGGGGACACCTTTCAGCCGTATCACGGATTGATTTTCAATCCGGAGGATCAGCACACGGAGACGTATGTCGTGGTGGGTGTGC
>DATKEE010000607.1:0-6623 GCA_035544555.1 Candidatus Methylomirabilota bacterium | reverse complement strand
GCATGCTTCGCGCGGCCCGGTTCCAGCGTTCCCGGCGTTGCCGGGACGGTGCGGGACACCCGCGCTTGGAGTTTGGACATTTAGCCGGCTCGACTTTACCGCGAACTTTACCGCAAACTATGCCTGCGTTAGTAAAGTCATACGCGGAGTCGGGAGGCGAAGGCGATGTTGTCTCATCAGAAGCTCAAGCTCTATGGCCTGAACCTGTGTGTCAGCAAAGCCGAATTGGATGCAGAGCAACGACCCGCAGGCATGGATCTGTCAAGTCGCGTCGTGTGGATGCCGCGAGCGTTGTCTGGAAACCGCCCGGAGTCGATTCCACCAGTTCGCGGTAAAGATTGCGGTAAAGTTCACGTACCTGCCTAAGTACCTGCCTGAAAGGTCCAAACTTCAGCCCCGCGCGGGCTTGGAGCCTGTCTGAGCGAAAAATGAAAAACAAAAGCAAAGTTTCACGCCGATCCAAACCGGTCTCCGTTGTGACCGGCGGCGCCGGCTTTCTGGGCTCGCATCTTGTTGATCTGTTGTTGTCGCGGGGTCATCGGGTGGTGGTCATCGACAATCTGGTGACGGGCCGGGTGGAGAACATCGAGCACCTGGCCGGCTTGGAGGATTTTCGATTCATCCAGCAGGACGTCACCGAGTTCATTTTTTTGGCGGGGCCGGTGGATTATGTCTGGCATTTCGCGTCGCCGGCCAGTCCTGTGGATTATCTCGAGCTGCCGATTCAGACGTTGAAGGTGGGTTCCCTGGGAACACACAAGGCGCTGGGACTGGCGCGGTTGAAGGGGGCGCGGTTTCTTCTGGCGTCCACGTCGGAGGTGTATGGGGATCCGTTGGTGCATCCTCAGACGGAGGACTACTGGGGGAACGTGAATCCCATCGGGCCGCGAGGATGTTACGACGAGTCGAAGCGGTTCGCGGAGGCGCTGGTGATGGCGTATCATCGCGAGCATGGTTTGGAGACGCGGATGGTGCGCATTTTCAACACCTACGGACCTCGGATGCGGTTGCGGGACGGGCGGGTGGTGCCGGCGTTCATTGACCAGGCGTTGCGAGGCAGGCCGTTGACGGTGTTTGGGGATGGCAGTCAGACGCGGAGTTTTTGTTATTGCACGGATTTGATCGAGGGGATTTACCGGTTGATGATGGCGCGGGGCCGGCGATCATTGGAGGAGCCGGTGAACATTGGGAATCCGCATGAGATGACGATGACGGAATTTGCGCGTGAAGTGATCCGGGTGACCCGGTCTAAGAGCCGGATAGTCTTCAAGCCGCTGCCCGAGGACGATCCGCGACAGCGCCGGCCGGACATCACGAGGGCGCGGCGCCGGCTGGGGTGGGAGCCGAAAGTGGGGCTGGGCGAGGGGTTGCGGCGCACGGTGGAATACTTTCGCGGGAAGGTATGAGCGGCGGAAGGCGATGAAATGGCGGCTTTTGGATTTTTATTATTTGACCACCTCCGCGATTTTCAGTAATCAGCACGGACTTCCACAACGAAGAACGATCAAACCTCGCGGCAGGGTTGCAAGATGCTGAAGACAAAATCATTTCTCGCGCTCGATTTTGGCGCTGGAAGCCTGAAACTGGCGGAGTTCGCTCCCAACGAGGCGGGAGGGTTGCGGCTGGTCCAGTATGGCATCAAGTCGTTGGGGCTTGAGGGCAGCCAGGAGGCCCGGCGTGAAGGGGCGATTCAGCGCGCGCTGCAGGAATTGCTCTCGGAGAATCCCTTCATGGCCCGGGACGCCAACATTTGCGCCCCCGGCTTTCACGTTTTCTCCAAATTCGTCAAGTTGCCCCCGGTCGATACGGCCAAGGTCACCCAGATCATCCAATACGAGGCGCAACAGAATGTCCCCTTTCCCCTCGAGGAGGTGGTGTGGGACTACCAGATTCTCGGCACCTCCGCCTCCGGAGAACTGGAAGTGCTTCTGGTCGCCATCAAATCGGACATTGTGGAGGGATTGTTCCGGGTGGCGGAAGGGGCGGGAATCCGGCTTCAGCTGGTGGATGTCTCCCTGGCGGCGTTGTGCAACGCGTTTCGCTACAATTATGGCGATCCGGACGGCTGCACCATGCTGCTGGACATCGGTGCCAAGACCAGCAACCTGCTCTTCTTCGAAAAGGGAAAGGTTTACGCGCGGGGCATCAACATCGGGGCCAACTCCATCACGCAGGAGTTCGGGAACGAGTCGAAGCTGGCGTTTGCCGAGGCGGAGCGGTTGAAGATGGATCAGGGCTTTGTCAGCCTGGGCGGCGCGTACGAGGAACCGGACAATCCGCAACAGGCGGCGATCTCCAAGATCGCGCGGCAGGTCATGACCCGGTTGCACATCCAGGTCAACCAGACCATGCAGTTTTATCGGGGCCAGCAGGGCGGATCGGCGCCCGAGCGCCTGTATCTTTCCGGCGGGGCCTCGATCATGCCCTACACATCGCAGTTCTTCGCGGAAAAGCTCAACGTCCCCGTCGAATACTTCAATCCCTTCCAGAACATTCAAATCGATCCCTCCATCGATCTGGAGGAACTGGCCAAGGTGGCGCATTCCATGGGCGAGGTGGTGGGACTGGGACTCCGCACGCTGGCGCATTGCCCGGTCGAATTGAACCTGATGCCCCAGAAATCGCTCCGGCGTCAGCAGTTCGCGCAGAAGAAGCCCTACTTCATCGCCGCGGTTTTCAGCCTGGTGGCGGTGATCTTCGCGATTGGCGGATTTCAGAACCGCCTGGCCACCTTGAAGCGCTCCGAACTCGAGAAGCTCAACCTGCAACTGACGCCGCTCCAGTCGGTGGACCGCCAGCTTCGTCAGGCCGAGAACCGTCTGAACGATGACACGGCCCGGGCGGACCAGATCGCGACTTGGATGGAACATCGTCTTTTCTGGCCGGATCTGCTTCAGGAAATGCGGGCCGCCATGATCGAGGCGGAAACCAAGACCCAAAGCCCCGGGCAACCCTCCGGCGTGTGGGTGGAGACTTTCACCCCGGTGATCCCGGGCCGCGATTCGAGCGCGCTGGCCGAACTGCCAACCGCGTCGGTGTCGGCTCCCGCCATTCCCGCATCAACCGGCGATTGGGAGATGGATCCGCTTTTGGCGGAGCGCTACGGGCTGGTGCCTCCGTCGGGGCAGACGCAGCCGGCCGAACCGGAGCCGGATCCATTCGCGACCCCGACTCCCGACATGGAGGGTGGAGAGGCCGCCGGGGATGGAACCAACTCGATCTCCGTGGTGAATCTGGTGTGCCGTGGAATCAACCGGAATCACATTTCCGTCACCGCGAATTCAAGCCTGGCCTACACGGTGGTGAGGGAACTGAAGGCCAACCCCCATTTCGTCGCCGAGGAGACCGATCTTCATGGCGAGATCGCCCAGGTGCCGGACGATGAGGAGACGTTCACCTTTGGCGTGAAGGTCAAACTCAAGCGTCCTCTCGAGATGTAGCCAGGTATGTTGTGGATCAAACGCAATCTGGGTTTTGTCGTGGGTGGGGCGGTGGCGCTCGCCTTGATGGGTTTTGCCGGTTGGTTTCTCTATTCCCAACTCCGCGAAAGCCGCGGGGTTTCGGATCAGCTCGAGCAGAAGCTCACCGAATTGCGCTCGCTTTACAATCGAAGGCCCTTCCCCAATACCAACAACATCGCGCTCGCGCGGGAACAACAAAAGGTCATCGCGAAACATGAGGAGGAAGCCCGGCGGTTTTTCATGCCGACAGGCTTCGAGCAGACGATTGGACCGAACGACGACGAGGCTTTCAAGAACCTGCTCGAGACAACGATCTACGAGTTGCACCAGAGCGCGAAGACTCACCGGGTCCGCGTGCCGGCCAACCGATTCAGCTTCTCCTTCGAGGCCCAGCGGACCAAGGCGCGATTCGCTTCCGGCAGCATCCCGACGCTGACCACCCAACTGGCCGACGTCAAAGCCATCTGCGCGATCCTTTTCGATGCCAGGGTCAATTCACTGGATGGCGTCCGCCGGGTGCCTGTGCCCAATTCCGACGACCAGGGTTCGACGGCGGTGGCATCGGATTACATCACCTATCTCGATTTCCGGACGAACAAGGTGGGGGTGATCACCCCCTATGAGTTCACGTTCCGGGCGTTCAGCGGGGAACTCGCCGACGCGCTCACGGGTTTTCTGGAATCGAAGCACGGGTTCATCGTGAAAGGCGTGCTGGTGGAACCCGCGCCGGCCGCGGATTTCACGCGGCCGGCCCTGCGGATCATTTATGAGTCCTCCGACCAGATCCAGCGGCAAACCCGGAGTGCCGAGGATGTCATGGCGGAACGATATGGAATTTCCAGAGGCGGCCGGGAGCGGGAAGTGAGGGATCGTTATGGGATTGGGGGGGACTACACACCGCCCACGACTCCCACGCAACCGCCCCCCCAGGTGTACCGTCGGCCCCCGCAGCGAGTGCCCACGGGGCCGGTGACCGTGCTCAAGGAGAGCCCGCTGAAAATCACGCTCCTGGTGGAGGTGATCCGGATGGATGAGACCGCCGCGGAACCGGCGGGTGGATGATCGCGGTATGGATTTCATCAAGAAGCATTACGAAAAGATCGTGCTCAGTCTGGTGTTGATCGGACTGGTGGTGGCCGTGGGCTGGCTCCCGATCGCGATCAGCCAGGAGAAACAGCGACTGGCCGCGGACGTCAATCCCGTGGGACCTCCCGCCGAGTTGGAGCCGGTGGATCTGGCCCGTCACCGGGAATTGCTCGCGCGGCTCAGCCGTCCCGATCCGGTGGTGCTCACGGGGGAGCACAATCTCTTCAACCCGGTGATCTGGCAGCGCCGGCCGGATGGAAGTCTTCGCAAGGTGTTGCCCGGCGATGTCGGTCCGGGAGCGGTCGAGGTGACCGCGATCCATCCGTTGCATCTGGTCATGGACTTCGAGCCCACAACCACCGGTTCGGGTTACCGGGTGAGGGTGACCCGCGAAGGCGCGCCGAACAGCCGGGACCGGAATGCAAAGCCCAAGTACGCGCGGTTGAATCAAACCAATTCAATCACCTACTGGACTCAACTGCGGACCAACAGCACGGATTTCTCCTTTGTGGTGCGCGAGGTCCGGGGCGAGGAGGAGGATCCGGAGGCGTTGGTGGTGGAACTCCTCGAACGCGAGGAGCAGGTCGTCATTCCCAGGGGGCAGGAGTTCCGGCGCATCGAGGGCTACGCGGCGGACCTCAGGTACGCGCCCGAGGAAAAATCCTGGCGCGACCAACGCGTCGGTGACGCGTTGGTGTTCGACAACGACACCAACAATATTGTGGACATCACGGTGGACGAGGTTGTATTGTCCGCCCGCTCAAACAACAAACAAACAACGCTCAAGCTGGACTCCGCCCCGGTTCAGGAGTGAGCTTTATGTCTGGTGGTCTAAAAGCATCCTTTCCCATGTTGAAATCCGCACTTTTCACTCTTGGTTTCGCCTTGCTTCTGGGTGTTGAAGCCACCTCGTGGGCGCAGCAGTCACCCGCCGTGAGCGCGGAAGTCGAAGCCGTCCGTCGTCAGGAGGCCGTGATTAAACTCAGGCAGAAACTCGCCGAGGCGCGGGAAGCACAGATGAAGGGCGAATATCAGAATGCCTCCCAGCTCTACGAGCAGGCCTATGCGCATGTGCTTGTCCTGGGCCCGGACCTCATTCCCGAGGGGCAACAGGTCATCGATGGTCTCGTCGCGGTCCGGCTGCAACTCGCCAAGCAGGCTCAAAACAGTCGCGACCTGCGCACCGCCAAGATACACATCGACCGGGCCTTCAAGGTTGCGCCCAGGGACGAGGTGGTCATCGCCTTCAAGCGGGCCAACGACGCCATGATTGCGGAGCAGCGCGGCAGTGTGCCCAGCCAGGAGATGCAGGCGCGGGTGCCGGACTGGCAGGAGGAACAGCTCAACGTACAGACCCACGTCCAGGATGGGATCCTCCTGTACAAGTACGGCAAGTATGAGCAGGCCGAGGAGGTACTCCGTCAGGCCGTCCTGGATGACCCCAACAATCTGGCGGCCTTCCATTACCTCAACCTCGTCAAGGAAGCCATGAACGACCAGGAAATGAAAAAGCGGGAGGAGAGCACAAAGACAGCGATGGTGTCGGTGTCGAAGGCGTGGAATCCTCCGGAGACCGGGGATCAGCTTCCGCAGCCCAATCCGTATGCCAGGAGCAGACTCATCAATACCAGTCCCTCCCGCCAGCGCATCATGGATAAATTGGATCGCTTCGTTCTCCCCGAGGTCCAGTTTGAAGGCCTGCCGCTGGGCGAGGTCATCCGGATTCTGGACGAGATGGCCGTGACCATCGATCCTGACAACGAAGGGTTGAATTTCATTGTCAACAGCTACATCGACGCTCCCACCGCCCCCCAGGCAACGTTTATTGATCCGGCCACGGGAGAATCCATGCAGCTGCCCCCGCCCGAGCCGATCAATCTGAAGGATGAAGTCATCGTCTATCTGACTCCCGCCTTGAAGAACGTCCGGCTGGCGGATGTGCTGGATGCGGTGATCAAGGTGGCTGACCGTCCGATCAAGTATTCCATCGAGGATTACGCGATTATTTTCACGCAGAAAACACCCGAACCCATCCAGTTGTTCAGCCGCACGTTCAAAGTGGACCCAAATACATTC
>DATKEE010000606.1:0-6156 GCA_035544555.1 Candidatus Methylomirabilota bacterium | reverse complement strand
TAAGGGCAATGCTTATCAAGACTGACGTGATTATGCTTGGCAGGGGGACGGGGGAGTGTCTGATAGTCGTTTGAACATTCCATCGATTGAAAGGAAACCACATGAGCCGCATACGTTCGCATTTTTTGATTTCACTGATTCTTGTATTGGGGGCCGCGCCAGCCGCCCGGGCCGAGGTGGGCGTGGGCGCGGAACCATTGCCGGGAGCCGGGGTTTTGTTCGACGGGACGAGATCGATGTTGGACGAAAAGTGGACGTATTGGGATGGGCCGCGGTTCAGTTCCTCGCTGCCGATCCAGTGGAAGATCGTCGAGGATCCGGTGGACGAAGGCACGGTGATGATGACCGATGATCCGGCGGCGGCGGGCGGGCGGTATGGCGCGGCGGACATCGTCACGAAGAAGGCGTATCGCGATTTCCGGCTGCACATTGAATTCGTGGTGATGAAGCCGGGCGGGAACAGCGGGGTGTATTTGCAGCTCCTGGCTTAGAGCCGATTTCTTGCCGCAAAAGCGGGCTGTAAGGCCTGACTTTAACGATGACGAAATTCATACAGCCTTCAACACAAACCACTTGTTGTGGTGACACCACGATGCGTTTCTCTTAGATTTCCGGCGTGGGAATTGGCGCTTACGCATTGACGGCGGTGTTCGGGTATTTGCTGGGTTCCATTCCCACCGGGTATGTGATGGCGCGCGCGAAGGGGGTGGACATCCGGAAAGTGGGCAGCGGAAACATCGGCGCGACGAACGTGATGCGGATTCTGGGCAGGCCCTTGGGAATACTCGTTCTGCTGTTCGATGCGGCGAAAGGATGGATTGCGTGCAATGGGGTGCCGCTGCTGGTGCTGAGCATGGCCGGCGGGGCGGCGGGCGATGGGGAACCGGCGACGGTGAATCTGGCAATCACCGGGGGGATCGCGGCGATTTTGGGGCACAACTACACCTGCTGGCTGCGGTTCAAGGGCGGGAAGGGGATTGCCACGTCTGCCGGGGTGATGTTGGGGCTGGCGCCGATGGCATTGCTGGCGGCGTTGGGGATTTGGATCGTGGTTGTTGTGCTGAGCCGGTATGTGTCGCTGGGATCGATTGTGGCCGCGGCGTGCCTTCCATTCAGCGTGTGGTGGTGTGGCGGTTCGCCGCAGGTGGTGGTTGTGGCGGCTTTGCTGGGAGCCCTGGCCATTTACAAGCATCGGTCGAATATTCAGCGACTGATTCAAGGAACGGAGAACCGGATCGGGAGTCAACGAAGGACACAGGAGCATCAGGGATGAATGTCACCGTCATTGGAGCAGGGGCCTGGGGCACGGCGCTGGCGCAGTTGCTGGCGCGGGGCGGTCAATCGGTCACGCTCTGGGGACACGACGCGGGGAAGCTGAAGGAGATCGGGAATCGGCGTCGGAACGAACGCCACTTGCCGGGGATCAAACTGGAGGACGGACTGAATTGTGAGGCGGATTTGACGCGAGCGATTCATGGGGCGGAAGCGGTGGTGCTGGCGATTCCTTCCAAGGTGTTCCGTGAAGTGACGGGGCGTATGCCGGATTATTCCGGTCTGGCGGTCAGTGTGACCAAGGGGATTGAATACGACACGGGATTGACGATGTCCGGAGTTCTTCGGGAAGTGATGCCCGGGGCGCGTGCGGTGGCGTTGTCGGGACCGACCCTGGCGATGGAGGTGGCGCGGGGGATTCCGTCGGCGATTGTGGCGGCGAGCGAGGACGGGGCGGCGGCGCAGGCGGTGCAGGAATTGTTTCACCGGCCGAGGTTCCGGGTTTACACGAGCACCGACCGGCTGGGGGTGGAACTTGGGGGCGCGTTGAAGAATGTGATCGCGATCGCGGCCGGGGTGTGCGACGGGCTGGGGTTTGGGGACAACTCGAAGGCCGCCCTGATCACGCGGGCGATTGCGGAGATTCGGCGGCTGGGTGTGGCGTGCGGGGCGCAGTTCGACACGTTCGCCGGCTTGAGCGGACTGGGTGATCTCACGGTGACTTGTTTTTCGAAATTGAGCCGGAATCGAACTTTTGGCGAGCGATTGGGGCGGGGGGGGAAAGTGGAGGAGGTCTTGGAGTCTTCAATCTCGGTCGCGGAAGGTTATCCGACGGCCCGATCGGCCCATCGGCTGGCGCAGTCGCACGGGATCACGACACCGATCATCGAGGAGGTGCATGCGATGCTTTACGAGGGGAAGGACATTGCGCAAGCGGTACAGGATCTGACGGCGCGCGAATCGAAGCCGGAGGATTGAGGATGTGTGACTGGCCCTCACCCTCGGTCCCTCTCAACGCTGCGCCTGCGAAGGGAGCGGTGGCGTTGGGAGAGGGAGCATGAAATGGGGTGCCTGCTTTGATGGATTCTCCGTGAAACTGTTACCGGAGCGCGGACAGTCCTGCCTGCTGCCGGCTGACCATGAATTCGCGCGGGCAGGCTGGCCGCGCTCCTGGGGCGCGATTACGACATGACGGCGCGGATTCTGGCGAGAAGTTCCGGGTAGGTTTCGACCGCGGGGAATTGGGGGAACTGCCTTTGAATGGCGGGAGGCGCATGGAACAGAAAACCGTGATCGGCCTCGGCCAGCATCGTCGTGTCGTTGAAGGAATCGCCGGCGGCGATGACGTGGAAATTGAGGCGCTTGAGGGCGGCGACGGACTGGCGCTTTTGATCGGGCAGGCGGAGACGGTAATCGAGGATCCGGTCATTTTTCACGACGAGGTTGTGACAGAAGAGGGTGGGCCAGGAGAGCCGGCGCATGAGGGGTTGCGCGAATTCGGCGAAAGTGTCGGACAACAGGATGACCTGGGTGACGGAGCGGAGTTCGTTGAGAAACTCCAACGCGCCGTCCAGCGGCCGGAGTGTGTCGATGACGTTCTGGATGTCGGAGAGTGTCAGGTTGTGATCGGCGAGGATTTTGAGGCGCCCGCGCATGAGCTGGTCGTAATCGGGGATGTCGCGCGTGGTGAGTTTGAGTTCGTCGATGCCTGTTTTGGCGGCGACGGCGATCCAGATTTCGGGGACGAGAACGCCTTCGAGGTCGAGGGTGACGATGCCTGGTTTCACGGGGCGATTGTTTCAGTGTCGGACGGGAGTGTCCAGTCGCAGGGTGGCCGGAATGGAAGCTGTGACCGCGGATGGGTGCGGATGGAGAGCAGGGGGAGGAGGGATGGGGGATGAGGGGGTGGGTGTTGTGGGTTGTGGTGTGAGGTCGCGCGGGCAGGCTGGCCGCGCTCCCGGGAGGTGCGACCGCGGATGGGCGCGGATGGATGAAGGATTGGCCTTTTCATCAGGGGGCGGGCTTTTCAAGATGGCGGCGTGGATGAAGCGCCGCCGAAACTTGTTCCGGGCACCCTGTATCTGGTGGCCACGCCCATTGGCAATCTGGAGGACATCACTTTGCGGGCTTTAAGGGTGTTGAAGCGATGCGACCGGGTGGCGGCGGAGGATACGCGCCGGACCGGGCAACTCCTGAGACACTTTGGAATATCGAAGCCGCTGGTGAGTTGCTTTCAACACAACGAGGCGCGCCGCGGGAAGGAATTGATTGAGCGGTTGCGGGGCGGTGAGGCGGTGGCGCTGGTGACGGACGCGGGTTCGCCGGGCATCAGCGATCCGGGGGAACGGCTGGTGCGCGCGGTGTTGGAGGCGGGGCTGCGGGTGGAGCCGGTGCCGGGGCCGAGCGCGCTGGTGGCAGCATTGACGGCCAGCGGGCTGGCGACGGACGAGTTTCATTTCGTGGGTTTCCTGCCGCACAAGAGCGGGCAGCGCTTGCGGCGGCTGGAGGCAATGAGATCGATTCCCGGCACGCTGGTGATGTATGAATCGCCGCATCGGATCGGACGATTGCTGGGGGAACTTGCGTCGGTGTTTCCGCTGCGGGAGGTGGTAATGGCGCGGGAGTTGACGAAGCGATTCGAGGAATTTTTACGGGGGCGGCCCGCGGAGTTGGTGGAGATCTGCCGGCACCGCGCGTTAAAAGGGGAATTCGTGGTGATGATCGGCGCTGAGGGCGAGGAGGAGGTGCGGGCAGATGAGAACCGTGGATGGGCGCGGATGAAAAATAGTACCGGGAGAAGGAGCGAAGGAGGTGGAGTATGATTGTCGGACTGTGGAAGGGTGACCGTCCCTCACCCTGGGTCCCTCTCCCAACGCTGTGCTTGAGAAGGGAGCAGTCGCGTCGGGAGAGGGAAGGGATCAGGATTGAATGGAGGAGCAGGACAGGATGGGCACGTACCCTCAAAGGAACTTGCCGGGGTTGAGAATGCCGCGGGGGTCGAGGGCTGTCTTGATCGTGGTGTGGAGACGGCGGACTTCGCTGGAGGCGGCGAGATTCCACCAGGGTTTTTTGGCAAGACCGATGCCGTGTTCGCCCGTGATCACGCCGTTCCATGCGAGGATTTGTCGGAAGAGATCGTCGAGGGCGGCCTCGCTGCGTTTGCGGGCGCCGGGTTCGGTGAAATTGACCATGACATTGACGTGGATGTTGCCGTCGCCGGCGTGGCCGAAGCAGGCGATGGGAAGGCGATGCCTTTTCTGGAGGCGTTGAGCGAACGCGAAGAGGTCCTCGAGGCGGCCGCGGGGGACCGCGATGTCCTCGTTGAGTTTCGTCAGGCCGGTGTCGCGGAGGGCGTAGGAGAATTCGCGGCGGATCCGCCAGAGGGATTCGCATTGCGCGGCGCCGTGGGCGGTTTGAATGAAGCGGGGGCGGAAATGGCGCAACAGCCGCTGAAGGGTTTTGATCTCGGAACGAACGGAGCGTTCCTGTCCATCGAGTTCGAGAATGAGATGGGCCTTGCAGCCTGAGAGCCGGGTGCTGCCGGTGCGTTTGCGGGCGGCTTCGAGGGTGAAGGCGTCGGCGATTTCGAGCGCACAGGGGAGGAAACCCGAGGCGAAGACGGCCCGGATGGCGCGGGCGGCGGCGGACATGGAATCGAAGCCCATGGCGAGGCTCGAGCGGAATGGGGGAAGCGGGAGCAGTTTCAGAGTGGCCTCGGTGACGACGCCGAGCAGTCCTTCGGAGCCGACGAACAGGCGGTGGAGATCGAATCCGGTTTTGTTTTTGTGCGTGCGGCCGCCGAGGCGGGTGACGGTGCCGTCGGGGAGGACGACTTCGAGGCCGAGGACGTAATCGCGAGTGACGCCGTATTTGAGGCAGCGGGGTCCGCCGGCGTTGGTGGCGATGTTGCCGCCGAGGCTGCAATCCGCGCGGCTGGCGGGGTCCGGGGGATAGAACAGACCCTTTTGTTCGGCCTTGTCCTGGAGGGTTTGCGTGATCACGCCGGGCTGGACGACGGCGACAAAATCTCCGGGGTGGATTTCCTTGATACGATTCAATCGAGCGAGTGAGAGGGCGATGCCGCCGTGGATGGGGACGCATCCGCCGACGTAACCGTGGCCGGCGCCGCGGGGAGTGACAGGGATGCGGTGACGGTGGGCGAATTGGAGGAGGGCGGCGATCGACCGTGTGGAACGGGGGAGGGCGACGGCGTCGGGTGAGTGGCGGGCGAACCATTTGTCGCCCTCGTGGTCCGCGCGGATGCGGGGATCGAGGCGCAGTTCGCCCGGTCCCAAAGCGGACTGCAGGCGCTTTAGGAGGGGGGAGATGCGGGCGCTCATTCGGAGGGATCGGAGGAGGAAGCCGGGGACGAATGGATCAGGCGGCGAGCGTCCTCCGCCTGGGAGGCGGGAACCTGGACCCCGATGCCGCCGGCGGCCATGGAGTAGCCTTCCATGCTGAGAGAGGCGATTTCATTGATGACAGTCGCGTCGAATCCGGCCGCATCGAGCCGGGACCTGACGATCTGGGCCTCGGCGGAGCTGAAGGTTTTGAAGACCACGGTAAAGGACATAGGCGGTATTGGGGATGGGGATTTCAAGCGGCGGCGGGCGATCTAAGTTCGGCGAACACGATGACGCCGGCACCGGTTTGCAGGAGGCTTTGGACCTGCACCTGGACCTGATGTCCGATGCAGACGTGGCCCTGGTTGACGACGACCATGGTGCCGTCGTTGAGGTAGCCGACGCCCTGATTCTTGTCCTTGCCCTCACGGACGACGCGAAGGGTGATCAATTCGCCCGGGAGGAGGACGGGTTTGAGGGCGGCGGCGAGTTCGTTGATGTTGATGTGGCGGACGGCCTGGAGTTCGGCGATTTTCCCCAG
>DATKEE010000605.1:0-4793 GCA_035544555.1 Candidatus Methylomirabilota bacterium | reverse complement strand
CCGGGTGTACCTCCTGCGACACCGCGGCGAGGTGGTCTGCCTCGATCCGGCCACCGGCGAGACGATCTGGAGCGCGGAATTTCCCAGGGAACGCCACGCCTACTATGCCTCGCCCACAATCGCCAACGGCATCCTCTACGCGGCGCGCGAAGACGGCACGGTTTTCGCCGCGCGAATCGGAGACCGGTTCGAACTCCTCTCGGAAAATCCCATGGGCGAACGCATCATCGCGTCGCCAGTCGCCGTCGCCAATCGCCTCCTCCTCCGCGGCGACTCGCATTTGTTCTGCATCCCCGGCTCCTGACCCCTTCTATTCCAATGCTTGACAAGTATCCGGCAAGAGCCTAGAACCGGACTTCGCCAGCAGAGACACGGACGTCAAAGATTGGGTGTCGGAGCGGCAAGGGTTCTCCGACTGGCTTCTCAACCTTTCCTCCCGTTGCCGACTGTTGGAGACGGCACAACCAAACCTGATCTGAATTGTCACGGAGGAATGATATGCCCATCGCCCCCACCTTTCCCGGCGTTTACATCGAGGAGATCCCCAGCGGCGTGCGCACCATCGCGGGTGTCGCCACTTCCATCACCGGGTTCGTCGGCTACACCGCCCGCGGCCTGGACCATCGGCCGAAACGCATCTTCAGTTTCGCGGACTTCGAACGCGCCTTTGGCGGCCTGGCCGCCGACAGCGAACTCAGCTACGCCGTCCAGCACTTCTTCTCGAATGGCGGCACGGAGGCCTACGTCGTCCGAGTGCCCAAGCACGACGCCGTGGCGGCTCTCATCACCCTCCGGGACGGCACCGGGGGTGGCGCCAAGTCCGCCCTCACAGTGACCGCCCTCAGCAAGGGCGCCTGGGCCAACAACGTCCTCATCGACGTCGATTACAACGCCGTTCCGGCCACCGACCCCAAGGCGTTCAACCTCACCCTCACCGATCTGGCCACCGGCGAAGTCGAGCGTTTCGACAACGTCACCCTCGACAACACGAAGGGCAATTTTGTCGCGACCGTGGTCAACGACGAGGACAGCGGGTCGGAACTCGTTTCGGTGCAGGTGCCGGACCTGACGGCGGGTCGTCCCATGCAGACGGGCACCGTGGGTGGCGACATCACGATGGCCGACCTCAAGAACGACAAGGATTATTCCATCCGGATTTCCGCCGACGTTCCCGCCGGTGACATTACCAACGTCACCATCCCGTTCATCAGCCAGAACGAGCCCATCCCCGGCTCGATTCTGGGCGTCTGCCGGCTGCTCGAACGCAAGGCCAATCTGGCCCTCGGGGCCGTGGTGCCGGGCGCCAGCGTGCGTTGCGTGCCCAATCACACCGGACAGGGCGTCCGCTTGATGGCGTCGTTCGATCCGGAGCGGCTTCCGGACTCGCTGGACGCCCAATTGACCGTCGCCGCCGGCACCCCCGCCGCCAACAGCGCGCTGGCCGTGCTGAAACTGTCCGGCGCCGGCACCACCGTGAACGTCGGCCACTACCGCGTGGGCCTCGGTCGCGCCGTGGCCGCCCAGACAGCCCCGACCGCGGGCGCGGATGGAACGCAACTGCCGCACACGGCCGACCTCATTGGAAGCGAGGCGGCGTTCACCGGGATTTACGCGCTCGACAAGGTGGACCTGTTCAACCTGCTGTCCATTCCCGACGCCACCCGCGCGCGCCCCGGCAATCCGGCGCAGCTCGACGCCAACCTCGATCCGAACTCGATCTACAGCGCGGCGATGACCTTTTGTCTGAAGAAACGCGCCTTTCTGCTGATCGATCCCCGGCCTGAAGTGAAGGATCTCGACGCGGCAGCCGACTGGATCTCGTCGGGGCTCACGGTCAATGAGAAGAACGGCGCCGCCTATTTTCCGCGGGTGCGGATGCCCGATCCATTGAACGATTTTCAACTGCGGACATTCGCCCCTTCGGGCGTGATCGCCGGCCTGTACGCGCGGATCGACGGCGACCGTGGATTGTGGAAGGCCCCGGCGGGCACGGAAGCCACGCTCCGCGATGTGCGGGGTCTGGTGTATTCGCTCACGGACTCCGAGAATGGCGTGCTGAATCCGCTCGGCTTGAACTGTCTCCGCCAGTTCCCCGTGTTCGGCCACGTGGCCTGGGGGGCGCGGACGTTGTTGGGGGCGGACGCGGAGGCGAGCGAGTGGAAGTATGTCCCCGTGCGGCGGCTGGCCCTGTTCATCGAGGAAAGCCTCTATCGCGGCACGCAATGGGTCGTGTTCGAACCGAATGACGAACCCTTGTGGGCGCAGATCCGGCTCAACCTGGGCGCCTTCATGCACAATCTCTTCCGGCAGGGGGCGTTCCAGGGAACCACTCCCCGCGACGCCTATCTCGTGAAGTGCGACCGCGAGACCACGACACAGAACGACATTGATCGCGGCATCGTCAATATTCTGGTCGGCTTCGCCCCGCTCAAGCCGGCCGAGTTCGTCATCATCAAAATCCAGCAACTGGCCGGACAGATCCAAACCTAGGAGGACATCGCCATGGCACAATTCACCGTCAACTCATCCAGATTCGATCCCTACAAGAACTTCAAGTTCCGTGTCAAATGGGACGGCCGCTATGTCGCCGGCGTCAGCAAGGTCGGCGCCCTCAAGCGCACGACCGAGGTGGTCAAACATCGCGAGGGCGGCGATCCCGGCGGCAGCCGGAAGTCTCCCGGACGAACCGAATACGAGGCCATCACCCTGGAACGCGGCGTCACCCACGATCCCGAGTTCGAGCGCTGGGCGAACAAGGTCTGGAACTTCGGCTCCGGTCTCGGATCCGAGGTCTCGCTGCGTGACTTCCGCAAGGACATCCTCATCGAGATGTACAACGAGGCGGGTCAGTTGGTGATCGCCTACCGGGTGTTCCGTTGCTGGGTGTCCGAGTTCACCGCCCAGCCCGACCTGGACGCCAACGCCAACGCCGTCGCCATTCAGAGCATCAAACTGGAGAACGAGGGCTGGGAGCGCGATACGGAGGTGGCGGAACCCGCGGAACCGAGCTTCACCCAGCCGGCCTAAAGCCTTGAGACCGGCCGCCGGTGCGGCGCTCCGGCCACATCCGTTTCAATACCTACACCATCGCGCGCCTCCTCCGACGCGCGAAATTGAAACGGGGCCCCGTCGCACCGGCGCTTCCAGGGGCGCAGTCGCATGCGAATGCCATCGACCAACGAATTGCTGACCGTCTGGGAACTGGGCCATCGTGCCACACCCCCGCGCCGCGCCCTGCACTTGCTGGCCGCGCTCCTTCCCGGTCAACCGCCCGAACAACTGGCCGCCACCCCCGTCGGCCAATGCGAGGACCTCCTCCTCGAACTGCACGAACACCTCTTCGGCCCCCGGCTCAGCGCCACCGCGGATTGCCCGGCATGCCACGAAACCATCGAGCTGACCTTTCATGCCGCCGCGCTGCGAAACGGCGCGCCACAACACAAAGGCGCCGATGCCGTGGAGAATCGAACGGTTCATTGCGCCGGACACGTGGTGCGGTTTCGACTTCCCCATGCCGGTGATCTGCTCCGCCTGGAATCGGAACCGGACGTCGCATCCGCCGCGCGGGTGTTGCTCGATGCCTGCATCCTTTCGGCGGAACGGGACGGTCAACCCGTCGCCGCGCGGCAATTGCCGAAGGAGGTGATTGGCACGGTCACCGCCCGCATGGCCGAACACGATCCCCGGTCCAATCATCAATTCGCGCTCGACTGTCCGGCATGCGGCCATCACTGGGAGGTGCTGTTCGACGCCGGTTCCTTTCTCTGGTCCGAACTCGGCGCTTGGGCTCGGCGGCTCCTCCACGAGGTCCACGCCCTGGCGCGCGCCTACGGATGGAGCGAATCCGAGATCCTGACCCTCAGCCCCGCCCGTCGGCAGGCTTATCTGGAGTTGATCGCCTCATGATGGATTACCTCACCCAACTCGCCGCCCGCAGCCTCGGCCAGGCACCCGTGCTCCGGCCGCGGCTTCCGTCGCGCTTCGAACCAGTCGAACCTGCCGCGTCCCCATGGGAGAATGAGCCGGAAACTCCGGACGCGCCACGACTCCTCGCGAAGGCTGCATCCTTCGATTCAAACGCCACAACTCAGGAACAATCCGCCCAGCCCACTGCCCATCCCGTGTCGCCGTCTTCAAGCCGTCGGCAACCGTCGGACAACTCCGGCGAAACCGGGAAACAGGACACTGTCACGCGCGGGCTCGTCCCGCGTGAGCCCTCCGAAGGGGCGGGACACCCCGGCGCGCTGCGGCCCGAACCTCCGCCCGCGTCGGCGGTGTCCGCGCCAATCCATGATGCGGCCGCATCGTTTATGGTCGCGGAACATTCCATCCCACCGCAACCGGTGCCGGTACCCACGTCACCTCCGTCCGCATCCCGCCGGGCCAACCCGCCGGATTCACCCAATCCGCCATCGCGCACGTCACCATCCTCCCCCCGCCAGACGGATCGCGTTCAAGAGCGCGCAACCCGCAATGACAGTCCCGCTTCCGCGCGCCGATCCTCCGAAGCCCCGGCGAAGCCTGACCCCACTGCCGGCGGACCCGCCATCCGCATCACCATCGGGCGCGTGGAAATCCGGGCCGTCAGCCAGGGTACGAAGGATCGACGTCCCCGCCCGGCGCCGGGTCCGCCCGTTCTGTCGTTGGAGGAGTACCTGAAGGAACGCAAGGCCCGCCTGAAATGACCGCATGAGCAACGCCTTCGCCATCGCCGCCGTCACCGCCGTGATGAAGGACATCCTTCACAACGGCTTCGTCGCCCATGATCTCTCGGCGACGCTCGGCGAAGTTTC
>DATKEE010000604.1:0-2797 GCA_035544555.1 Candidatus Methylomirabilota bacterium | reverse complement strand
ATCGAGGGCGCGATCAATGTTTCGGGAAACCTCGACCGTGTTGGCTTCGCCCTCCTTGAAGACGATGGCGGCCACCGCGGGCCGGCTGTTCACGCGGACGCTGTAACGTTTCTCGGGTTCCACATACCGGATTCGGGCGATGTCCTTCAGGCGGATGTGGGGGGTGATGGGGCGGTTCTCGATTTGTTCGAGCGAGGCGTAGGTGGCGACGGATCGGAGGAGGAACTTGCGTCCGGCATCGCGGACGTTGCCGCTCGCCAGGGTGAAGTTGTCACTGCCGAGGTCCTCGGCCAGTTCGTAGAGATTCAGGCCGTTCGCCTCCGCCCGGTTGCGATCCACCTCGATGATGATCTCCTTTTCCTCGAGGCCGTCCACGTCCACCTTGGCGACCCCTTCCACCCGGGAGAGGGGGCGGAGGACCTCCTGCTGAATGAGATGATAGTAGTCGGTGAGGGCGGGATCGATGGCGAGGCCGATGACGGCGACGGGAATGCCCGAGGCGTCATGCTTGAAGACGTAGGTGCGGTCCACGTCATCCGGGAAATGGAGCCGGGCGCGTTCGACGCGGTCCCGGACCTCGCGGTAGGCAACGTCCATGTTGGCGCCCTGCTTGAAGCGGATCTGGGCATTGACACGGCCGATGGAGGTGAAGGTGTTGATGCCGGCGAGGCCGCGGACGGTGCTGAGTTCCTCCTCGAGCGGCAGGGTGATCTTTTCGAGCACCTCCTGGCTTGGAGCGTTCTGCCAGGGGATGAACACGGAGAGGGACTTGGCCTCGAAGCCGCGGGGAAAGAGTTCGAGCGGGATGCCGAGCGCCGCGATGAAACCGACGACCAGGATGGTAAGGAACAGGACCAGCACGGTGATGCGCCGGTGAAGGGAGAACCGGGTGAGCCAGTGCGCGGGATTGGAGGGGGCATCACTCATGCGGGAATGGACCCGGGCAGGGCGGGATTCGATTGTTCCAGGCGGCTCATGAGGCGGGGGGTGAGGAATCGGCGATCCCGGCGGTGGCGGGTTCGCCGGATTGGCGGACCAGGCTCAATTTCATCAACTCGACCAGGTAACAGACGACCGGGATGACGATGAGCGTGAGCAGGGTGGAAGTGATCAGGCCGAGGATGACGGTGAGAGCCATGGGAGTCCGGATTTCGGCGCCGTCGCCCAGGCCGAGGGCCATGGGGAGAAGGCCCAGGACGGTGGTGGCGGTGGTCATGAGGATGGGGCGGAGGCGGACGGAGCCGGCGGTGGCGATGGCCTCCCGCGGAGTCAGCCCGCGCCGTCGGAGGAGATTGAAGTAATCGACGAGCACGATGGCGTTGTTCACGACGATGCCGACCAGCATGATCATGCCGAGGAAGACGACGACGGAGAGGCTGACGTTGAGGAGTTTGAGTCCCAGGACGCTGCCGACGAAGGCGAGGGGGATGGTCAGCATGATGATGAGGGGCTGGACCAGGGATTCGAACTGGGCAGCCATGATGACATACACCAGAAACATGCTGAGGCCGATGGCGAGGTAGAGAGTGGTTTGACTCCGTTCCCATTCCTCGTTCTGTCCGGTGACGACATACGAGAGCCCCGGCGGCCAGCGGAGTTGCTGATTGAGCGCGGATTCGACGGCGTCCACGGCGGAGCCGAGGGATCCGTCGCCGAGATTGGCCTGAACGAGGGCGACGCGCTGGCCGTCCACGCGGCGGATTTCGCTGGGCCCTTCGCCGAGGGTCAGGTCGGCGATGGAGTTCAGGACAATGGGTTCCGGTTCCGAGGGATTGAGCACCATGCGGCCGATGTCCGCGACGTGTTCGCGGCCGGGTTGATCGAGTTGGACGAGGATGGGGATGCGGCGGTCCTTGAGATTGAAGCGCGTGGCTTCAAAGCCCTTAACCATGTCCCGCACCTGGCGGGCCACCTGCCCGATGTTCAGGTCGTAGAGGATGAGCTTGTCGCGATGGTAGGAGACCTGGATTTCCGGAGCGCCGGACTGGAGGGTGGTTTCGACGTCCGCCAGTTCCGGGAGGGTGGCAAGGAGGTCGCGCGCCCGCGTGGCGAATTGTTTGAGCACGGCGAGGTCGTCGCCCTGGATTTCGACGACGACCGGAGGTTTGGAACTGAAGAGCACGGGCCGGACGACGCGGACATCCAGGTCGGGAATGCCGGTGAAATGTTCGCGCAAGCGGCGGATGACGCGTTCCTCGGTGCGGGCGAGATGTCGATCCGGTTCAAGGAGGACTTTGAAGCGGGCGGAGTGTTCGCCTTCGTCGGAACGGCGCATGTTGGTCACGTCATAACCAAATGTGACGAGGATGGAACGGATGTCCTCCCGGTTGTCCATGAGGGTTTCCTCGACCTTGCCCAGGATGGCCTCGGTTCTTTCGATGGGGGTGCCGACCGGGAGGCTGACCTCGAAGGTGAACTCGCCTTGATGCACCTCGGGCAGCAGTTCGGAGTCGAGACGTTGTCCCGCCTCCCAGGTGGCCCAGCCACAGAGGGCGACCAGGGCAATGACGGGTACGGGGTGATCGAGGGCGCGGTGAATGACCCGCGGATAGGCGGCATTCAGGGCGGCCAAGAAGCCGCCGACGACGCGCATGGGCCAGTGGAGGATCGCGCGACCCGCGGAGGAAAGGCCGGGCCCGAGAATGCGAACCACGAGGCCGGCGAGCGCGGTAAAGATCAGCAGCAGGAGCTTGCCGGTGAACTCGAGCACCGTGCCGAGGACGAATCGCACGAGGAGATAGGGCGCGAGGATCCATCGTTTCCATGAAACGGTGTGCTGCCAGGACTGCCGCAGGGC
>DATKEE010000603.1:0-2932 GCA_035544555.1 Candidatus Methylomirabilota bacterium | reverse complement strand
TCTGTCCCGGGCGCACCCGACCGATTCGTTCCGCCAGTACAAACCGCACCTCACCGCCACTCACCTTCTTATCCAACCGCATCGCCTCAGCCAACCGCCCATGGGCTGCCTCATTCAATCGAATCCGTGTCGGCAATCCCGCCCGCTCGAACAGCGACCTCACCCGCTCCACGTCCGGCTCAGGCATGCCCAGCAAGGCCGCCGACAATCGAGCCGCCGCCACCTGTCCGATTGCAATCGCCTCACCGTGCAGATACTTCCCGTATCCGGACACCGCCTCGATGGCGTGCCCAATCGTGTGTCCGAAATTCAGAATCGCCCGCAATCCGGTTTCCTTCTCGTCCTGCCCGACCACCTCCGCCTTGATGGCGCAACAACGCGCAATCACCGGACCCAGCGTGTTCGCGTCGCCCGCCATCAGTTTCTCCAAATCCCGCTCCAACCGGCGGAAGAATGTCGCGTCGTAAATGATCCCGTACTTGATCACCTCCGCCAGCCCCGCTTTCAGCTCGCGCTCGGGCAATGTCCGCAGCGTGTCCAGATCGCACAGCACCAGCCGCGGCTGATAAAACGACCCCACCAGATTCTTCCCCGACTTGAGATTCACCCCCACCTTGCCGCCGACCGAACTGTCCACTTGCGCCAGCAACGTCGTGGGCACCTGCACGAATTCAATCCCGCGTAAATACGTCGCCGCCACGAACCCCGCCAGATCACCCACCACTCCGCCCCCGAAGGCCACCACGAACGACCCCCTCTCGAGTCGATGACGCGCCAGCCGCTCGTAACAACCCTCCACCGTGCCCAGTCGTTTCGAGGCTTCTCCGGGGGGCAACTCGACGAGCAACGGCTCGAATCCGACGACCTCCAACGAACGAACCGCCGCCTGCCCGTGATGCGTCGCCACATTCCGATCCGTGATCACCGCGCACCGCTTCCCCAATCCCAGACGCGCGCAGCGATCCCCCAACGACGACAACAACCCGGGCCCGGCCACAATGGAATAACTTCGATCCCCCAGGGAAACTTTTACGCTGCGCATGGCCCGACAGCATACGGACCGGTCCGGCCGCGGCAAGCCCGGCCGAAGTTTATCGCGCGGCCTTTCCAGAACCTCCCCGGCCCGGTGGCTTTTCTCCGACGATATCCGGCAGGGACTTGTCTGGATGAGGACGCCCGGTCAGGAGGACCGTGTCCATGCAATCCACAAAAGCCTGCGCGGCCGCCGACCACTTTGCGTCCTGTCGTCCAATCAACCCCAGACGCCGTTCCAATCGCCGGCCCTGCAACTTCAATGTGCGAAGCCCGGCCTCCGGCTCCTGCACGGCCAATTGCGGCAGCAGCGCAATCCCCAACCCCGCCCGCACCAGCGCCCGCACGGTCTCCAATTCCCCGGTTTCGCACACCACCCGCGGCGAAAATCCCGCCAGCCGGCACGCATCGAGCGCCACGCTCTTGACCCGCCCCTTGTAAAAAACAAACGCCTCGCGGGCGAGTTCACCCAGGCGCACCTGCTGCCGTTCCGCCAGCGGATGACCCGACGGCACCACCACCACAAAGGGCTCGCGGATCACCTCCCGCACACGAAACAGATTGCCCTCCACCGGCAGTTGCAAAAACCCGATCTCCGCCGTGCGCAACTCGACCCATTCCGCCACCACCTCCGAACTCTCCTCCCGCAACGTCAACTCGATCCGCGGATACCTTTCGCGGAACCGCCGGATCACCTCCGGCAGCCAGCACGCGCTCAACGTCGGCACCGTCGCGATCACCAGGCGTCCCCGCTTCAACTGCGCCACCTCGGCCACCGTTTGTTTCGCCGATTCCGCCATCGCCAGCAGCGCCTCCGCCTGTGTCAGAAAGGCCTCCCCGGCCGCGGTCAATACGCTTTCCCGCCGTCCACGGATCAGCAGCGCCGTTCCAAGTTCCTCCTCCAGCTTGCGAATCTGCTGGCTGAGCGCCGGCTGCGCGATCCGCAATCGCTCCGCCGCCCGCGTAAATCCGCGTTGCCTCGCCACCTCGACAAAATATGCGACCTGATACAGTTCCATCCGCGATTCCTATGGGAAGGATAGGAAAATAATCTTTCGCTTATCGAATTACCAGCGATATGGTGGCCGCTTCATGAATCCGGTTGCCCTGATCACCGGCGCCTCCCGCGGCATCGGACGCGGTATCGCCCTGGAACTGGCCGCACTCGGCCACGACCTGGTGATCAATTACGCCGGCAATGAAACCGCCGCGCGCCAGACCGCAAAGGACTGTCTCGCCCGCGCCGGCCAGGCCGGGCACACCATCCGCGCGGAAACCTGTCAGGCCGATATCTCCCTCACCAGCGACCGCCAACGCCTGATCGACACCACCCGTTCCACCTTCGGCCGCCTGAATCTGCTGGTGAACAATGCCGGTGTCGCCCCCAATGTCCGCGCCGACCTCCTCGAAGCGGGCGAGGAAAGCTTCGACCGGTTGATGGCCATCAATGTCAAGGGTCCCTATTTCCTCACCCAGCTCGCCGCCCGTTGGATGATCGAACAGGTCCAGTCCACCGACAACGGCCACTCCGTCCCCCGCCCCAAAATCGTCACCATCTCCTCGATCAGCGCCTACGCCGCCTCCGTCAACCGCGGCGATTACTGCGTCTCCAAGGCCGCGCTCTCGATGCTGACCCCGCTCTATGCCACCCGCCTCGCCGAATTCGGCATCCAGGTCTTCGAGATCCGCCCCGGCATCATCGAAACCGACATGACCGGACCGGTGAAGGAAAAGTATGATCAACTCATCGCCAACGGCCTGACTCCCCTGCCCCGCTG
The DNA here is from genome assembly GCA_035544555.1 of Candidatus Methylomirabilota bacterium. GTDB lineage: Bacteria > Verrucomicrobiota > Verrucomicrobiia > Limisphaerales > DATKEE01 > DATKEE01. The sequence continues at coordinate 122 of DATKEE010000603.1, read as the reverse complement.
GGGTAAGCCCGCGGACATCGGCAAGGCCGTCGCCGCCATCGCCCAGGACCTGCTCCCGTTCAGCACCGGTGAAATCCTCAACGTGGACGGCGGGTTTCACCTGAAACGATTGTAAACCCCCG
>DATKEE010000602.1:0-3035 GCA_035544555.1 Candidatus Methylomirabilota bacterium | reverse complement strand
GGGGGAGCCGGAGTCCGGCGGTCGCACGGGCGCAAACTAAATCACCCGCGGACACACCGGCAAGGATCAAACCCGCGGTCCGGAGCGCGGCTCTATGAGCCGCAGCAACGTTCGAATGCTGAGACGGCCCGGTAATTCTCGAACAGGTTTCGAACACCGAATCCTCTACCCCGACCCCGAAAGGCTCGCAATTTGACGATATAACTTCTTGTAATTAAAGCCAATTCCACAATAGCCGGGACTGACCCCTTTTCCCCCATTCGTGCTGAAGCCCCGGGAAATACACTTGTCCCCACCGGGCACTGTTGGTTTGTTAAGCGGGCAGCCTGACTTCCCATGAAGATCATCACCGACCAGCATTGCACTCTGTATTCGGCGCCGGGCCATCCGGAACGCCCCTCCCGTATCACCGGCAGCGTCGAACGGCTCCGTTCCCAGTCCGATCTTCCCATCGAATGGATGGAGCCCCTGCAACCACCCGAGAAGTCCCTGTTGCGCGCGCACACACGCGGCCACCTCAAACGCCTCGCACAGCCCGGGGATTTCGACGGGGACACGCCCAATTACCCCGACATTTTCGATCACGCCCGGCGGTCGGCCGGTGGCGCCCTTCACGCCCTCGAGCTCGCGCGGAACGGCGAACCCGCCTTCAGTCTGCTCCGTCCGCCCGGCCATCACGCGACTCCGGAACGGGCGATGGGCTTCTGCTATCTCAACTCTATTGCCATCGCGGTCCTGGAGGCCCAGGCCACCGGCACGGGCAAAGTGGCGGTGCTCGATTTCGATGTCCACCACGGCAACGGCACCGAGGCGATTCTATTGGGACGCGATGAAACCCTCTTCTGTTCCGCGCATCAATATCCGGGGTATCCGGGCACCGGAACCGCGGATGTCAAAAACTGCCGCAACTTCATCGTGCCGCCCGATTCACCGGCGGAGATATACCGCGCGGCCTGCGAGGGCGCGCTGGATGCCATCCGCCGTTTCAAACCGGAATTGGTGGCGGTGTCCGCCGGGTTCGATGCGTATCGTGGGGATCCGTTGTCGCACCAGGCAATGGAGGCGCGGGATTTTCACTGGCTGGGGCGCGCCATCCGCGAACTCGAAGTCCCGGCATTTGGCGTCCTCGAGGGCGGCTACAGTGACGATCTCCCCGAATTGATTCTCGCCTGGTTGTCCGGTCTCGCGGGACTTGCTCATCGCTGATCATCGCTCCCCGGACTCATGACCCGGTCGATGACCTTCTTCAATTCCACGATATTGAACGGTTTCGCCAGGACGCCTTTAAACCCATGTCGTTCCGGATCCAGAACCACGGGATTGTCGGCGTATCCACTCATGACGATTGCCTTCGCGTCCGGATCCATCTCGAGCAGCGCCTGCATGGCCTCCTGCCCCCCCATCCCTCCGCGAACCGTCAAATCCATGAGGACCACATCAAAGGAATTCCCCTGGTTCTTCGCCCTGCGATAGCTATCGAGGGCTTCCCGCCCGTCCGCCACCAGTTCCACCTCGTGGCCCATCCGCTCGATCAACATCCCGACCGCGCCCCTCACCGCTTCCTCGTCATCCATGACCAGGATTCTACCCGGTTTTCCCGGGAGCGCCGGCCCGGACGATTGCTCCCGCTCCGGCAGATTCCGTGAGGCGGGAAGGTGGAATTGAATGACCGTTCCCGCCCCCAACTCGGACGCCACCGAAATCGATCCTCCATGACTCTGGATGATCGAATGGCAGATGGTCAGCCCCAGACCCATGCCCTTTTGTACCCCCCGCTGTTTCGTCGAGAAATAGGGGTCGAATATTTTCGACTGGACTTCCCTTCCAATGCCGATGCCCTCGTCGCCGATGGTGACGCGGACATGGTCACCCGGCGGGAGAGGTGGATTTTCGCCGAGACCCCCCACTACATTCTCAGCCCGGACAGAGACCTTGCCCCCATCCGGCATCGCTTCCCGCGCGTTTAGGACAAGGTTTCGAATAACCTGCGCGATTTGTCCCTCGTCCACTTCGGCCGGCCAGAGATCCCCGGCCAGCGCGAAATCACACTCTACCCGGGAAGCGCCCAGGGCGGCGCGGGCGGATTCCCGGATCACGCCCGACAGGGAAATCACCCTGCGGTTGGCCGAGCCTCCCGAGGAAAAGGTGATCAGTTGCTGGGTCAGGCCCCGGGAGGCCAGTGTGGCCTGCTTCGCCCGCGCCAAAATCTCCGCCAGTCTCTCTCCGGGCGGGATCAGCATGCCGGCCAGCTCCAGGTTGAGAAGAATCACCGTGAGCAGATTGTTGAAATCATGCGCGATGCCTCCCGCCAGAATGCCCGTGGATTGGAGCTTGCTCAGAATGAGGCGATCCTCCTCCGCCCGCTTGCGCCCGGTGATGTCCGTCATCGCCGCGAGACACTCCCGCCCCGATGCCGCCAGGACCGCCTCCATCCGAACCGCGACCGGGGGATTGCCCTCGCTGAGTAGATTGATTTCGCAAAACTCCTTCGCGTCGCTCGCGAACACCCGCTGAAGAAACTCGTCGAAAGCCGGACGATCTGTCGCGGCCACCCGATTGCTTAAGGGTTGGGTGACCAGGCGGGATCGTTCGATTGCCAGCAGGCTGGCCGCCGTGAGGTTTGCCTCCCGGATCGTCCCCTGTCCGTCCAGGGTCACATAGCCCACCGGAGCGAAATCGAAGAGGTTGCTGTATCGAACCATCCCCGCCTCCAACTCGTCCCGTGCCTTCTCGAGTTCCTTGTTCTGCATTTCCAACTCGATCTGGTGGACCTGCATCTCATGGACGAGGCGTCGCGTGTCGGCGTCTCCCCGCGCCTGAACCGTTTCCGGCCGCAGTTCCTTGAGCCGCTGCTCGGCGCGTCGGCGCAGTTCGGCGGGATCCTTCGGGGCTTTCGGTTTTTTCCCCATGACAAGGTCGGTTACCAATTCCATCCATCCTCACCCATCACTGACCACCCATCACTCATCACTATTCTCCTCCGTCCCAATCAATCGGAAATCTCCGCGATATGCTTCTCCAAACCGGCCTGTTTC
>DATKEE010000601.1:0-2865 GCA_035544555.1 Candidatus Methylomirabilota bacterium | reverse complement strand
GGTGTCAAGATGCGCCCAGTTCGCTACCGCCTTCCACAATCCCCTTCCCTATCGACGGGGCCGTGCTTACTCTCGCGCCGATGATTCCGAGCCGGACGTTCTTCCACGAATGCCGCGCGTTGATCGAAAAGGTCGAGACGCAGCAACCCGCCATCCACCAGGCGGCGGACTGGTTCGCGGAAACCATCCTCGCCGGTCGCATGGTTCACCTCTTCGGCTCCGGTCACAGCCGCATCCTCGTCGAGGAAATGTGGCCGCGCTATGGCTCCTTTCCCGGATTCAACCCCATCGTCGAACTCTCCCTCAGCTTTCACAACCTCGTCGTCGGCTCCAACGGCCAGCGCCAGGCCATGTTCCTCGAAAACGTCAGCGGCCTCGCCGAACGCATCCTCAGAAACTTCCACCTCTCCACCGTCGACACCGCCCTTGTCGCCTCCTCCAGCGGCTGCAACACCGTGCCGGTCGAAATGGCCGAGGGCTTCCGCCGGCACGGCATCAAGGTCGTCGCCATCGTCAGCCGCGCGCATGCGGACGCCTCCACCAGCCGGCATCCAGCCGGAAAAAAACTTCACGAGGTCGCCGATCTGATCCTCGACACCGGCGCTCCCGCGGGCGACGCCATGGTTCCCATTGAAGGACTCGACACCCCGGTGGCCCCGGGTTCGACCATTGGCGGCTGCCTCCTCATCAACGCGCTCAAGGCCGAAACCGCCCATCGCCTCGCAAGCGCCGGCCACCCTCCGCTCGTCCTGACCGCTCCGGCCATCGTGGGTTCCGAGAAAGCCGCCGCCCTGTTCGAAGGCGCCTACGACGAACATGCCCATCGCCTGGCCCGTCTCTACGCCCGTGTCGGCTCCGCCGCTCCGCCCGATACCGCCCCATGAACGAACAACCCCTCAGAACCACCGTCATCGGCAGCTATCCCCTGCCCGGCTGGCTCGAATTCGCCTGCCGGCACCTCGACCAGTTCGGCGAGGCCGACCGCGCCGAACTCAAGGACGATGCCGTCACCGCCGCCATCCGGGATCAGACCGGCGCCGGGCTCGACGTGATCACCGACGGCGAGCAGACGCGCCTGGATTTCAATCTCTCCTTTTATGGCTTTCTGAAGGGCCTCGAACTGGAAAGCGCCCCGCCGCGCCGGTTCGGCCCGCCCGCGCACGATCAACGCGGCAAACACGCCATCGTCGGCGAACTCTCGGCACCGGACGGCCTTGGTACCGTCGAGGAATTCAATCGCCTGAAACGACTGGCACCCGCCGGACCCACCCTCAAAGCCAGCGTTCCGGGCCCCTATACCCTGAGCGGTCGCCTGCTTCCCAATCAACGCTACCCGGACCGTTACGCCATCACCGAGGCCCTGCTCCCCATCGTGCGCGCGGAGATCGAGGCCCTCGTCAACGCCGGCTGCCGCGAGATCACCGTGGACGAACCCTCGATGAGTTGTTACGCGCACCGGGAAAACCCCAAACGCTTCGTCGAAATCTTCAACCGCACGGTCGAATCCATCGCGGGCCGCTGCCGCCTTTCCACCCACCTCTGCTTTGGAAACTACAAGGGCCACGCCGTCGGCCTCCGCCGCTACGCCCCCATGTTCCCCGCATTCCTCGACATGAAGCTCGACGAAATCCACGTCGAAATGGCCAGCCGCGAATTCGCCGAACTCGACATCATTCAGACCATCGCCCGGCACAAGGACGTCGCCGTCGGCATCATCGACGTGAAGAGTTACTACATCGAAACCGCCGAGGATGTCGCCGGCCGTGTCCGCGCCTGTCTGAAGCATGCGCCCGCCGAACGGCTCTCCTTCGCCCCGGATTGCGGCCTGAGCCAGACGGCGCGGTGGGCGGCCAGACAGAAACTGAACAACCTGGTGGCCGGTGTCCATACGGTCCGCCGCGAATTGAAAATTGCATGAACCAGATCGACCTGAAGGGAAAGAAGGCCATCATCACCGGCGGCTCAGGCGGAATTGGCTCCGCCATCGCCGAACGCTTCCTCGCCTCGGGAGCCGAATGCCTCCTGTGGGACATCAATCCCGACTCCCTGTCCCAGGCCGCGCGGACTCTCGCGTCGCGGGGGACCGTTCACACTGCCGTCGTGGACATAACCGACCCCCAGGCCGTGGATCGCGCGCTTTCGGATGCGGAGAGCAAAATGGGCGGATGCGACGTCCTGGTGAACAACGCCGGCATTGCGGGTGTGACCAAAAAGCTCTGGGAATTCACCCCCGCCGAGTGGAGCGTCGTTCAACAGGTCAACCAGTTCGCCGTCTTCCTGTGCTGCCGCGCCGTCGTGCCGGGAATGATCCGGCGCGATTACGGCCGCATCGTGAACATCGCCTCCATTGCCGGCAAGGAGGGCAATCCGAACGCCTCCCACTACAGCGCCAGCAAGGCCGCCGTCATCGCGCTGACCAAATCGCTCGCCAAGGAACTCGCGAACACCAACATCCGTGTCAATTGCATCACCCCCGCCGTCATCCAGACCGACATCCTCAAGCAGGTGACCCGGGAACACATCGATTACATGCTGTCGAAGATTCCCCTGGGCCGCTTCGGCCGGACGGATGAGGTGGCCGCATTGGCGGCCTGGCTGGCCTCCGAGGATTGCTCCTTCAGCACCGGCGCCGTATTCGACATCTCCGGCGGACGCGCCACCTACTGATTCTTCACTTCAAGGCATCGGCGCCATGCGCAACGGCAGGATGGCCGCCACGATCAGGGTCTGGATCAATCCCACCACCGACAGCACCGTCAACAACACCGTCCACGATTTCAGCGTTTCCTTCTCCGTAAAGCCGCTCAATTTCGCCACCACCCAGAATCCGCTGTCGTTCATCCACGACAGGATCATCGATCCAAA
>DATKEE010000600.1:0-4546 GCA_035544555.1 Candidatus Methylomirabilota bacterium | reverse complement strand
CCTTTGAAGCGGTCGGTCCACCAGAGTTTCGGCGTGGTGGTGTTGAAGCCGAAACGTTCTTCGAGTCGGAACTGGGCGACCCACTCGAAGGGCAGCGAGGGCAGGGACAACGCCACCCCCACAGCCACCAGCCAGGCCGCCTGAATCCACGCGGATAGTCCCCAGTGCTCGACCAAGAGTTGATGACTCCAAGGCAGTATCCCGCTGAACAGAAAGGCGATCAGAATACCGGTTTGGTAAATGTCCTCGACGCGGCTGAAGCGGCTTTTCGCGAGTGTGTATTCGACCGCGCGGGTGTACGTGGGGGGATCGATCATATTCCGGAAGGGTTCCGGAACATGATCGGCATGGGCGAGGACGTGGCGTTCATTGAGCCTCGCAAGGCGGAATTCGGCGGCCAGCCGCCCCAGAATGAGGAGCAGGGCCGCGAGAAGGACGATGGATTCAGCCGTCATGAGCGTGTCCAGAGATGACACAGAACGCGCCGGGTGGAAAGGGGATTGGTTGGTGATGAGTGGGGAGTGGGGAGTGGGGAGTGATGAGTGATGAGTGATGAGTGATGAGTGATGAGTGATGAGTGATGAGTGATGAGTGATGAGTGATGAGTGGGGAGTGGGGAGTGAACCTGGGCTTGGCGCTCGGGAGGGAATGGCGCATAAATTCGGCCATGAACCTCCTTGGCCGGCCGTGCACGATCTCGCGCTCATTGGATTCCATCCGCTCAGCCCTGCCGATACCGGGCGATGCCCGGCAGTTGTGGAGTCGGCGACCGCCCCATGCGGCTCGCCGGCTGTCCCGGATGTGGGCCGTTTTACTGCTGCTGTTTGCTGTGGCGTCCCCGGCGTGGGGCGCGGAGGCCGGGGACGGCGCGCCGTTTTTGAAAGGCGAGCTGATTTTCCCACCGGAGCACTGGCACAACCATGGGTCGTGCATCGTCGAGGCGCCGAACGGTGATTTGATCGTGTGCTGGTTCCACGGATCGGGCGAACGGACGGCGGATGACGTCCGGATCGAGGGGGCGCGGAAGCGGAAGGGGAGCGCGGCATGGAGCGAACGGTTTGTGATGGCCGACACGCCGGATTATCCGGACACGAACTGTGCGATGTTCATCGATCCGCAGGGACGGTTGTGGCTGTTGTGGCCGGCGATCCTGGCGAACCTTTGGGAATCGGCGCTCATGAAGTATCGGGTGTCGTCGGAATATCTCGAGGAGGGCCCGCCGCGGTGGGAGCGGAGCGAGGTCTTGCACGTGACGCCGGGACCGGAGTTTGAGCGGCACTTCACGAACGCGTTCGCACGCGTGCTGGCCGGGGTGGATCGGGAGCGTTTGACGGCCGCGGAACTCGAGGCACTGGATGGCTATGAACAGACCCTGCGGACGCGGGCGGCGGACAAGTTGTCGCGCCGGCTCGGATGGATGACGCGGGCGCATCCGTTTGTGCTCGATGGAACGCGGTTGATCGTGCCGCTGTACTCGGATGGGTTTGACTGTTCGCTGATGGCGATCACGGACGACTGGGGCGGGACATGGCGGACGAGCGGGCCGCTGGTGGGCGGGGGGAACATTCAGCCGAGCATCGTGAAGAGGAGGGACGGTTCGCTTTACACGGTGATGCGCGACAACGGTCCGCCGCCGAAACGGCTTCATCAGAGCGAATCGTTTGACCGGGGCGAGACGTGGTCTGAAGTGACGGACAGTGAAGTCGCGAACCCGGGATCGGGCGCGGAGATCATCGCGTTGAGGAACGGGAACTGGTTGTTGATTGGAAATGACACGGAGCGCGGACGGCATCGTCTGGCGGTCATGATTTCGGATGATGAAGGCCGTTCGTGGAAGTGGAAGCGGTATTTGGAGAATGACGAACCGGGAGAGGAGGCCGGGGCGTATCATTATCCGAGCGTGATTCAGGCGGCGGACGGGACGCTGCACGCGACCTACAGTCATCACTTGAACCGGCGCGACGTGCCGTTGGACGAGGATGGACGGCCGATGAGGAAGTCGATCAAGTATGTTCACTTCAACGAGGAGTGGGTGAAGGAGGAAGGATGAAGGGAGGGACGGAACAGGAAGCGATTGCGATTCCGATAGCGATACCGATACCGACAGTGATTCGTTGATCCGCGGGCATTCGCGAAATGCGGGGTTCCTTTCCGCAGTCTGAAGAGTTTACTTTCCCTCACCCTCCACCTTCGCCAAGACTACGGCGGACAGGTCGGTCCCTCCCGGCGCGGTGCCTGGGAAGGGAGACGCGGCGTCGGGAGAGGGAGGCCAAATCGGAAATCGCAAATGGAAAATGGAAAATGGAACTGTTGTTCTTTGTGAAGACGCGGCCGAGAGGTGGAAAATTTTGCTTTGGTTTGAATTGTCGGAGGTGTTGAATACGCGGCATGCTCGACGGGCCGGTTTCCAGCTATCTCAAGCGGCATTTCCGTCACTTCAACGCGGCGACGTTGATCGAAGCCGCGGAGGCGTATGGACGCCACGTGGACAACGGGGGGAGGATGTTTCTATCGCTTGCCGGGGCGATGAGCACCGCGGAACTGGGGATCTCGCTGGCGGAGATGATCCGCCGGGAGCAGATTCACGCGATCTGTTGCACGGGGGCGAATCTCGAGGAGGACGTGTTCAATCTGATCGGGCACCATGATTACGAGCGGGTATCCGACTATTATGATCTGACGCCGGCGGACGAGCAGGCGTTGCTGGACCGTCGAATGAACCGGGTGACGGACACGTGCATTCCGGAGGATGTGATGCGCCGCGTGGAGAAGGCGATTGCCCCGGAGTGGCTGGCGGCCGACCGGGAGGGGGAACGGCTGTTGCCGCACCAGTTCTTCTACCGCGTGCTGCGGGAGGAGAAGTTGAAGAAGTATTACCAGATCGATCCCCGGGACAGCTGGCTGTACGCGGCGATGCAGCGGGAACTGCCGGTGTTCGTTCCCGGCTGGGAGGACAGTTCATTGGGAAACCTGTTCGCGGTTTACCATCTCAACGGCGAGATCCGGAATCTTCACACGGCGCGGTCCGGGATGGAATACATGGTGGAGCTGGCGGACTGGTACGCGCGGACGGCGGCGCGGCATTCGGTGGGCTTTTTCCAGATCGGCGGCGGCATCGCGGGGGATTTTCCCATCTGCGTGGTGCCGATGTTGCGGCAGGATTTGCAGCGCAAGAATGTTCCGCTCTGGGGTTACTACTGCCAGATCAGCGACTCGACGACCAGTTACGGTTCCTATTCCGGGGCGGTTCCCAACGAGAAGATCACCTGGGGAAAACTGGGGGCTGAGACGCCGCGGTTTGTCATTGAATCGGACGCGACGAGGGTGGCGCCGCTGGTGTTCGGATTGGTGCTGGGGGCGTGAGGGAGGGCTGAGGAATAGCTGATGGCCGATGGCCGATAGCCGATGGCCGATGGCCGATGGCTGATGGGCCGGTTGGCGCAGGGGGTTCCAATCGTGCAACCTTGCGCAACTGTGGATTGGTCTGTAAGTTGCGCGGCACTACCTGATGAAACAGAAGTCTTGTTGTATCCTCGGCCGATTATTGATCCCACTTCTCCTGGCTGTCCCGCTTCCCGCGTGGTCCCAAACCGTCTTTATCAGCGAATTCATGGCCAGCAATGGCGAGACGCTGTCGGACGAGGACGGCGAATTCGGCGACTGGATCGAACTGTTCAATCCCGGCGTCACCGCAGTGGATCTGGACGGATGGTATTTGACCGACAACGAGGCCGATCTGACGAAGTGGCGCATTCCGGCGGTGACACTCGCGCCCAAGGGGTTTGTGCTGGTGTTCGCCTCCGGGAAGAACCGGAGTATTCCCGGCGCGCCATTGCACGCGAACTTCAGTCTGAACGTGGACGGCGAATATCTCGCGCTGGTCGAGCCGGATGGCGTGACCGTGGCGTCCGAGTTTGCCCCCGCCTATCCATCCCAGGTTCGCGACATTTCGTACGGGCTGGGTCAGGACGTGACCACGAATCTATTTCTGACCTCCGGTTCGCCGCTCCGATACCGGGTGCCTGCGGATGATTCCCTGGGGACGACGTGGAGGGCGGAGCCGCACGACGACAGTGGCTGGAGCGCGGGACAAAGCGCCATTGGGTACGAGACGTCGGTGCCCGGGTTTGCCGTGCGCAACGTGAAGGCGAACGTGACTGTGGGGCACCTGACCACGGCGGAAACCGTTTTGGCCACTCCGTCTCAACAGACGTCCGTCGTGTCCGAGAACGCTGCTGTGATCAGTTACTACGGAACGGGAGGAACGGGCAACTACGGCAACAACCGGACCTTTCCGGGGCATCAAACGGGCGCGGACGTGGATGACTTCGTGATCGAGGCGACGGCCACGATCACCATCCCCAGCGCGGGCGCCTGGACGTTCGGGGTGAACAGCGACGATGGCTTCAGCCTGGAGATCGGCGGCTTCTTCATGTCGTTTCCGGATCCGCGGGGTCCGGCGGACACGCTGGGGGTCTTCAATGTTCCGGCGGCCGGAGATTATCCGTTGCGCCTGGTCTTTTCTGAGCGCGGCGGCGGGGCGGGA
>DATKEE010000599.1:0-3664 GCA_035544555.1 Candidatus Methylomirabilota bacterium | reverse complement strand
CTGGGCCTTCCCCTACCCCGGGCGGATGAGCCTGCGCGAGTGCCTCCAGTTGGCCAAGGACGCGGGCTTCGACGGGATCGAGCTGAACTACGACTTGGAGAGCGACCTGTCGCCGGAGGCCGGGACGCGCGAGTTCACCGCGATCCGGAGGATGGCCGACGAGATCGGGATCGCGGTCAGCGGGCTCTGCTCGTTCCTCTTCTGGCCGTACCCGCTCACCAGCAACGACCCCGCCAAGCGAGCCCGCGGGCTCGAGCTGGCCGGCCTGATGGCGCAGGCCGCCCACGACCTCGGCACCGAGAACCTCCTCGTGGTGCCCGGCGCGGTCCACATCCCCTGGCGCGACGACCACGAGCCGGTCCCCAACGACGTCTGCGACCAGCGCGCCCGCGAAGCGGTGGGGCGGCTCGTCCCAGAGGCCGAACGGCTTGGGGTCACGCTCAACATCGAGAACATCTTCTTCAACGGCTACCTCATGACGCCGATGGAGATGAACGCGTTTGTGGACGGCGTCGGCAGTGAATGGGTGAAGGTGCACTACGATACGGGGAACATCTCGATGTTTCAGCACGCCGAGCACTGGATTCCGATCATGGGACAGCGGATCAAGAACATCCACTTCAAGGAGTTCACCAAGAAAGGGACGGACTATTCGCTGGAGACGTTTCGTCCGTTGCTGGACGGGACGACCAACTGGCCTGCGGTGATGGAGGAACTGGATCGCGCCGGTTATCGCGGGTACGTCACGTTTGAATACTTCCATCCGTATCCCCATTACCCGGAGGCGTTGATTTATCAGACGTCGGATTCGCTGGATCGCATGCTGGGACGGCCGCTTCGTCGTTGACGCTGGGAGGCCGGTTCCTATGATGGCCTCACATTTTCACCGTCCAGGAATTCCATGAGCGACAAGCACCCGACATTGAACATCACAACCGTTCTGCAGGAGGATCGCGTGTTCCGTCCGGCCAAGGATTTTTCCAGACAGGCGCACATCCGGTCCCTGGCCGGGTATCGCAAGCTTTATCGGGAGTCGCTGGAGTCGCCCGACCGATTCTGGGCGAAGCAGGCGAAGCAGGAACTGGTGTGGTTCAAGCCGTGGAAGAAGGTGCTGCAATGGAAGGCGCCGGACGCGAAATGGTTTGTGGGCGGGAAGCTCAACGTGAGTGTGAACTGTCTTGACCGGCACCTGGACACGCCCATTGCCAACCAGGCGGCCATCCTGTGGGAGGGGGAACCGGCCGGACCGGGCAGTATCGGCGAGGAGCGGACACTGACCTACCGCCAACTTTACCGGGAAGTCTGCCGGTTCGCCAATGTGCTGAAGCAAAACGGGGTGAGAAAGGGCGACCGCGTGCTGCTTTATCTGCCCATGGTGCCGGAGGCGGCGATTGCCATGCTGGCGTGCGCGCGGATCGGCGCGGTGCATTCGGTGGTGTTTGGCGGATTCAGCGCGCAGTCCGTGGCGGATCGAATTGCCGATTCCGGGGCGAAGGTGGTGGTGACGGCGGATGGCGGGTTCCGGCGGGGCTCGGTGGTGCACTTGAAGCAGAACGTGGATGACGCGCTGGCGATCCGGAACGGCGACGGAAGGTTTCTGGGCGAGACCATCGGGAAGGTGATTGTCCTGCGGCGTTGTTTCAACGAGGTGACAATGATCGCCGGACGGGACGTCTGGTGGCATGAGGAAATGGAGCGCGCGGGGACGGAGTGTCCGCCGGCGAGGATGGACAGCGAGGCGCCGTTGTTCATCCTTTACACGAGCGGTTCCACGGGAAAGCCGAAGGGGATTCTGCACACGACCGCGGGATATCTGCTGGGCACGAAGCTGACCACCCGGCTGGTGTTCGATTTGCAACCGAGGGATGTTTACTGGTGTACGGCGGACGTGGGGTGGGTGACGGGCCACAGTTACGTGGTGTATGGCCCCCTGGCAAACGGGGCGACGACATTGATGTACGAAGGGGCGCCGAACTGGCCGGAGCCGGACCGGTTTTGGAGGATCGTCGAGAAGTATGGTGTGACGGTGCTTTATACCGCGCCGACCGCAATCCGCGCCTTCATGAAGTGGGGCATGGAATGGCCGAAGAAGCATGATCTGACGTCGTTGCGGCTGTTGGGGACGGTGGGTGAACCGATCAATCCGGAAGCCTGGATCTGGTATCAGAAGCACATTGGCGGGGGGCGTTGTCCGATCGTGGACACGTGGTGGCAGACGGAGACGGGGGCGATCATGATCACGCCGCTGCCGGGAGCGACGCCGACGAAGCCGGGGAGCGCGACGCTGCCGTTTTTCGGGGTGGAACCGGCGGTGGTGGATGAGCAGGGCAGGCCGGTGCCGAAGAACACGGGCGGCAAGTTGATCCTCCGCAAACCGTGGCCCAGCATGTTGCGCGGGATCTGGGGTGATCCGAAGCGGTTCAAGGAGGTTTATTGGAGCGAGGTGAAGGGGTGTTATTTCACGGGGGACGGTTGCCGTCAGGACAAGGACGGTTATTTCTGGATTGTGGGCCGGATTGACGACGTGTTGAACGTGGCGGGGCACCGGATCGGGACTGCGGAGGTGGAGAGCGCGCTGGTGAGCAACCCGAAGGTCGCGGAGGCCGCTGTGGTGGGCCGGGCGGACGAGTTGAAGGGACAGGCCCTGGTGGCGTTTGTCACGTTGAAGGGCGGGGTGGTGGCGGACGGGGAGGTGCGTGAGGAACTGCGCCGGCACGTGGCCCGGGAGATCGGGCCGGTGGCCAAGCCGGACGACATCCGATTCGCGGAGGCGCTGCCGAAGACAAGATCCGGCAAGATCATGCGACGGTTGTTGAAGGAGATCGCGTCGGGCCGCGAAGTGCGGGGAGACACGACGACGCTGGAGGATTTCAATGTCATTGCCCGGCTCAGTGCCGCCGAGGAATGAGGGCCAGGAATAATGGCCGGTTTTGCTTGCCACCGGGCGGGAGCGTCTTGCAAGGTCCACGAATCGCGATTTTTAACTTATGTCACCCCAAGGTTTGATCAGGCTGATTGGAGCGGGCATCGCCGTATTTGTTTTGATACTGGCGTTGTCGCAATCCACGTACGTTGTGGATCCCGGTCATCGCGGGGTGCGCGTGACGCTGGGGAAGGTGTCGGATATTTACGAGCAGGAGGGGTTTGGGTTTAAGTTGCCGTTTATTTCGCGGGTGGAGCCGATGCTGGTGCGACAACAAAAGCAGCAACTGGAGGCGGTCTGTTATTCCTCGGATCTCCAGCAGGTGCGCATCAAGCTGAGCGTGCTGTACCGGGTGCCGCAGGAATCGGTGGTGAGGATTTACCGGGATTATTACGGGGATCCCTTCCAGAGTTTGATCGCGCCGCGGGTGCAGGAGGCGCTGAAGGAAGTGACGGCGACGCGGAGCGCGGAGCATATCGTGCAGCAGCGGGAGGAGATCAAGGCCGGGTCATTGGAGGCGGCGCGGTTGAAGATCACGGAACTGTTGAGGCTGGAGGATCTGGTGATGGAGGACATCGCGCTGTCGCCGGAGCTTGAGGCGGCCATCGAACTCAAGATGGTGCAGGAGCAGGAGGCGAACAAAGCGATTTTCGAACAGGAGAAGGCCCAGATCGATGCGCAAATCGCCGTCGTGCGTGCGAAGGGCGAGGCGGAGTCGATTCGGATTCGCGGCCAGGCGCT
>DATKEE010000598.1:0-3082 GCA_035544555.1 Candidatus Methylomirabilota bacterium | reverse complement strand
TGGGCCTGCTCTCGGCCGGGCTGTTGGTGGCGGCCGATCCCCCGTCCCCGCCTCGTCGGGGAATGGCCGCCACCGGCCAGCCACTGGCCACACAGGCCGCGTTGCGAATGCTCCAAAACGGCGGCCACGCGGTGGATGCCGCGGTCGCCGCGGGTCTCACCCTGGGGGTCGTGGACGGCCACAATTCCGGACTTGGCGGAGGCTGCTTCCTGTTGATGCGCCTGGCCGACGGACAAGTCATCGCGATTGACGGAAGGGAGACGGCGCCGACGGCGGCAACCCGCGACATGTACCTGCGAAACGGACGGGTGGATCCGCAACTCAGCCGCACAGGCCCGCTGGCAATCGCAGTCCCCGGAGCGCTGGCCGCCTACCATCACGCCGCCAAAAACCACGGCCGGAAACCAATGGCCGAATCCCTCGCCGCCGCGGCTGACCTTGCCGGAGAAGGGTTTCGGATCGACGCGCATTATGCCGGACGACTGACGGCCGAAGCTGGCGACCTGGCGGAATTCCCAGCGAGTCGAACGATTTTTCTCGATCCCGCCGGATCACCGCTGAAGGAGGGTCAGACACTACGGCAGCCGGATCTCGCCACCACCTACCGCGCCATTGCTCGTGAGGGGATCGCGTGGTTCTACGAGGGCCCCTTCGCCAGCGCCACCGCCAAATGGATGCGCGAGAACGGCGGCCTGTTGACGATGGAGGATTTCAAGAATTATGAGGCCAAGGAACGCCGTCCGGTTCGCTCCTGGTATCGAGGGCACGAGATTCTCGGCTTTCCTCCACCCAGTTCCGGCGGGGTGCACGTGGCGCAAATTCTCAACCTCCTCGAACTCCTCGACGTCAACTCCCTGGACACCGAGCCAGCCCAATTCATCCACCTCGCCGCCGAGTCAATGAAGCTCGCCTTCGCGGACCGCGCACACTGGCTCGGCGATCCGGACTTCGCGCCGGTACCGCGGGGTCTGATCTCGAAGGAGTATGCCCGTGAACTGGCCCGCCGGATCGATCCGGATCGGGCCGTCAAAGTTCCCGGCCACAGCCTTCCACCCTCGGCAGCCGGCGATGTTTTCGGCGGGCACACGACGCACTTTTCAGTCGCGGACGCCGAGGGCAACTGGGTCGCGTGCACGGCCACCATCAACACCAGCTTCGGATCCAAGGTGGTCATCCCGGGCACGGGAGTCGTCATGAATAATGAGATGGACGATTTTTCCGCCCAACCGGGAGTGGCGAACTATTTCGGTCTTGTGGGCGCCGAGGCCAACTCGGTCGAACCCGGCAAACGCCCCCTCTCATCGATGGCTCCCACGATTGTATTGAGGGACGGCAAGCCGATCCTGGCCCTGGGCGCGGCGGGAGGACCCACCATCATCAGTCAGACGGTTCTCTCCATCCTGCACGTGCTGGACGCGGACCGGCATCCGGATGCCGCTCTCGGACAGCCGCGGTTCCACCATCAATGGCGGCCGGATGTATTGCGAATGGAAGCCGGGTTTCCGGAAGGGATCGTGCGGGCCTTAACGGAGAAGGGGCATACCGTGGAACAGGTCGGGACGATGGGCGCCACTCAAATGGTGGGTTGGGATTCCGGAACGGAGGCATTTACCGGCGCCGCGGATCCAAGGCGAACCGGGTTCGCGGCCGGATGGTGAGACGGCTCCCCCTTCAGAGCTTCCTGATTTCATCCCACAAGGGACGGAGATCCGCATCCTCAAGCGCCATGGATTTGATCTGGCGTTTGCCGCCGACGCGAATCGCGCGGTGCAACCAGTCGCGGGTTTCGTCCAGGTCGCCCAACTGGCAGGCGTAGCAGGCAAGATTGTAGGGAATGGTGCAGACTTCCGGAAAGCGCTCCGCGACCTCGACAAGATGCCGGCGCGCCTCGTCGGTGCGCTCCAGTTCGTGCAGGCTGTAGGATTGGTGAATCCAGCCTTCGGGACGCTGGGGATCGAGCTTGATGATGACGCGCGCCAGATCCAGGGCGGTCTCCCATTTCCGCTCCCGCGCGTAGATCTGCCAGCGCACTTCAAAGACATCCGGATGGCAGCGCGCGGGTATCGGAAGCCGGCAAAGTTCCGAAAGCGCCTCCCCGGTGTTTCCCAACTCGAGCCAGCCGATGGCCGCGCTCAAGAAATGGCTTTCGGGAGGTTCGAGGCTGCGCATGGTCTCCAGGTCAGATAGGGTTTCGCTCGGCTTTTTGCAAAAGGTCTGTTCAATTTACGCCCGTGTCCATACAGCAGTCCAGACGCCAGCTCAAGAACCTGAAAATCTTCACGGTCACGTGCTGCGCGCTGGCATGGATCGGAATCATCCACCAGGGGCGCGCGGCTTCCCCGTCGGAACCTGCCCCGCAACCGGCCACGCTTTCCAACTTTCAGGAACGGCTCGCCCGTTTTCTCTCGGAACCACGCTTCGCCTCCGCCCAGTGGGGTGTCAAGGTGGTCTCCCTCGACACCGGAATCACGCTCTTCGAACACAATTCGAACCGGCTGCTCAAACCCGCCTCCAATGCCAAACTCTACACCGGCGCCCTCGCGCTGGATCGTTTGGGCTCCGACCATCGAATCCACACGACCCTCCTTGCCACCCGCGAAGTCAGCCCCTCTGGAACGCTGGACGGTGACCTCATCGTGCTTGGCCGCGGCGATTTCTCCATGGCGGCCCGGTTCAACGAAGACGACCATTCGCGGTCGCTCGAACCCCTGGTGAACGCGCTCGTGAACGCCGGCGTGAAACAAATCCGCGGAGATGTGATCGGCGACGAAAGCTACTTTCAGGGTCCCCCGTTCGGCCATGGGTGGACATGGGATGATTTGCAGCACTACTACGGAGCGCAGGTTTCAGCGCTGTCGGTGAACGACAATGTGGTTGACCTGGTTTTCCGCCCCGGCAGTCAACCGGGTGAACCGTGCCGCATCAGCCCCAGCCCGGATACGACCTTCCTCCGTTTCATCAACCGCACGCGACCCGTCGAAGCCGGCGGTTCGCCGACGATCCGGTTGTACCGCGCCCTTGGTGAAAACGTGGTGCACGCCTCGGGCACTCTGCCCATCGAGGGGACGCGCCATGTCGATTC
>DATKEE010000597.1:0-3839 GCA_035544555.1 Candidatus Methylomirabilota bacterium | reverse complement strand
GACCGTGGCGGGATCCGGTCAGGAACGTCTGGGTGATAGAATTCGGGATGATTGCCTGCGTGCTGGTCGTGCCCTTCGCGCTGATCATGGGCGGTGTCCGGGACATTCCTTTCGGATGGCGGCTGATCGATTGTTGCTTCGGGGTGTTTGGGATCATCCCGTTGTGGTTCTGCCGGCGGCTAATCGTGAGACTTGCGGAGTTGGAGGCGAAATCGAGGTAGCGGGAAGTTTTCGATTCCGGAACAGGATCCGATCGCACCTCTCCGGCCGCCTCATCTTTTACCCCTGATCTTTTACCTCTGCCGTCGCCCGGTCCTGGTGTCAAAGGGGCTGGTAAGAGATGGGGGGTAAAAAATGGCCGGCGGAATTCCCCGCATTGCAGCACCGGCGATGGCGCTTGCCAGAATTGGACGCCGGTCTCCTGCCTGACGGGAACAGAAGGAGGAATTGAACAGAGGTAACGAAGGGGGAGGGGGAAAGGATTTTTGTCATGGATTGGGTGTGGGGTGGCATGTGCGTGGCGGGATTATGGGGAACGGAGTCGGTGGCTCAAGGATGGCGATATCGGACGGGAGTGCGATGAGAATTGACGTGGGCGGGATTTGTTGTCACAAGGAGGCGAGCCGTGACCCCGCCATGACCGGGACTGAGCCAGACGCCAGGGACTATTCGATTCTTGAAGCATTCAGGGGTTCGATCACGCCCCCGAGGACATCCTTCTTTTATCGGATTGGGTTGATGCTGGTTGCCTTGGCGATGGTGTTGCTTCCGCTTATCTATCTGAAGCTGCTGTTTGGCGCGGCCTGGGGGGTCTATTATCACGCGGTTTACCATTGGGACCCTATCATGAACTGGGGTGGTCTGCGTACGCCCTGGATGGTCCTTCTGCAAACCACCATCTATCTGACCCCTCTTCTGGCCGGAGTAGTGGTGGTGTTCTTCCTGTTCAAACCGTTGTTCGCGCGGAGGCGCAGGCGCGCGCAACCGCTCGCCTTGAACCCGGCCAATGAACCGGTGCTTTTCGCCTTCATCGAGGCGATTTGCCGGGTCGTCGGCGCGCCGTCGCCCCGGCGGATTGATCTCGATTGCCATCTTAATGCGTCCGCGGGGTTCCGGCGTGGTTTGCTCAGTTTGACCGGCAATGACCTGGTGTTGACCCTTGGGCTGCCGCTGGTGGCCAATGTTTCGACGAAGGAACTGGCTGGAATCATTGCTCATGAATTTGGACATTTCACGCAAGGAGCCGGCATCCGTTTGAGTTATATCATTCGGAGCGTGAGTTTCTGGTTTGCACGGGTTGTGTACGAGCGGGATGCCTGGGATGTCGCACTGGAGGAATGGTCAAACGAGATCGAGGACGGTCGTGCGGCGATCGTCGTCGGGCTGGTGCAGCTTGGGGTATGGTTTTCACGGTTGATCCTTCGCGTCCTGATGTACTGCGGGTATTTGGTGGGCGGCTACATGTTGCGGCAGATGGAATACAACGCCGACGCGTATGAGATCAAGGTGGTGGGAAGCGAAGGATTTGAGCGGACGACCCGGAAGCTTGCGTTGTTGGAGGCGGCGTTTCACGAAACCTACAGGCAAATCAGGGTCACCTGGAACAATTCAGGAAGCCTGCCCGACAATCTTCCGGAACTGCTGCGAAGCTCGCACGTGGAATTGCCGTCGCACGCGAGGCAACGGATCGACGACACTCTCGGAATGCGGCGTACGGGTGCATTCGACACCCATCCGTCGCCGGCCGATCGCATTCGCGAGGCGCGGAAGGCCGCTGATCCCGGCATTTTCGAGGATGACCGCCCGGCGACATCACTGTTTGGGAGCTTTGCACATCCGGCACGACAGGTGACATTTCTTCACTACACGGAAGAGCTTGGCATTCCGGTTATGCCGGAGATGCTGGTTCGCGTGGAGTCGGAGGATGGCGGGGGAACAAGAGAGGAGGATACTTTGGCTGCCGGTGCTGTTGCGCCTGAGGGTTTTTTTCTCGGGCTTTTGCCGTTGATCGAGCCGTTGCGTCTGGATCCGGTTCAGCCGAGTGTGGATTACGAGGCCGACATCGAGGAACTGAGGCGCATTGAAACCGGTTTGGAGGTGGTGGCCGGTGAGGTCGCGCAAGCAGCCGCACGGTACGCTGCGGCGTCCGAGCGGATGGTTCAGGCGCGCGCCGACCGGCTGATGATGGAGAGCGGAGTTCCGGTGGAAGCCGCTTTATTGGATCCCGACGAAGGCGGCGTTGAGGGGGTCCGGAAGGTCGAGCACGAGGCGGCGGAGACATTGGGGACACTCCGGGATTCGGTCCGTGAAGTGGCCGTCGCATTGAGGCGGCGCCTGCAACTGGTGTTGTCGCTTGCGATTGTGAACAGGCGGGACTGTGACGATGAGGCGGCCGCGGGAGAGCGGATCGAGGCGGCGGTTGCCAGGGTGAACGAGATCGCGGATCGCCAGGAGAAGTGGAAAGAACTCACCGCCGCGCTCGGCGTGCTGGAGCGGATGGAATCCGTGCGGGAAGCAACCGGGGAATCCCCTCAACTCTCGAACGCGCTGACCACACAAGTGAGGTTGATCATGGCGATGCACGAAACCCGGGCGGAACCTCCAACTCAGCGCGCGCCGAAGGCGGGCTTGCGACTTCAGTTGGGCCGACATGGCCAATACGCGTCTTCCGGCGACATTGCCAGGATTCGTGCCGAGCTCAGGGAACTGTCGGGCCGCAGGAATGCCGCGATTGGAGAGTTGCTCAACATGGCGCGCGAGTCCGGGACAGTTCAGGCGTGATCCCGTGTTTCAGCCGGTTTCCATGTCGCGTTGTCCATTCATTTGCCATTCGGACGGGGCGCCGATATAACCCCGGGGACTATGAGTTCGGGAAAACGCAGATCCAGACGGCCCGCAAGCACGGGCCCCGCTCCACGTCCCGCGGCGCCCCGATCGTTCAAGAAGTTGATGGTGGCGAATCGCAGCGAGATCGCCATCCGGATTTTCCGCGCCGCCACTGAAATGGGGTTGCGCACGGTCGCGATCTACGCCAACGAGGACCGGCTTGCGGTGCATCGGTTCAAGGCGGATGAGGCGTATCTGGTTGGCGAAGGCAAAGGACCGGTGGGCGCGTATCTGGACATCGATGGGATTGTCGCGCTGGCGCTGGAGAAGGGGGTGGATTTGATCCATCCGGGGTATGGGTTTCTGGCGGAGAACGCGGCATTTGCGCGCGCGTGCGAGGCGGCGGGGATCACGTTCGTGGGTCCGCGGGCGGAACTGCTGGAGTTGATGGGCGACAAGGTGGCGGCGCGGGCGCTGGCGAAACGGCTGGAGGTGCCGACGCTGCCGGGGACCGAGGAGCCGGTGACGGATCGGACGAAGGCGCTGAAGGTCGCCCAGGAGATTGGTTTTCCGTTGATCATCAAGGCGGCGTTTGGCGGCGGGGGCCGCGGGATGCGGGTGGTGACGAAGCCGGGGGATCTGGGGACGCTGCTTGATGAGGCGCGGGGCGAGGCGGAGCGCGCGTTTGGAAACGCGGCGGTGTTTCTGGAGAAGTATATTCCCCGGGCCAAGCACATCGAGGTGCAGGTTTTGGGCGACCGGCACGGGCAGGTGGTGCATCTGCACGAGCGCGACTGTTCCGTGCAGCGCCGGCATCAGAAGGTGATCGAGATCGCGCCGTCCCTCGCGCTGGATGCCCGGGTGCGCGAGGAGTTGTGCGCCGCCGCCGTGCGGATCGCGTCCGAGATCCAGTATGACAACGCGGGGACCATCGAGTTCCTGCACGACCTGGACCGGAACGAGTGGTTTTTCATCGAGATGAACCCGCGGATCCAGGTGGAGCACACGGTGAC
>DATKEE010000596.1:0-4863 GCA_035544555.1 Candidatus Methylomirabilota bacterium | reverse complement strand
AGGATGGCCTGAGGCACGATCAACAGAATGCAGTTTCGCAGACTGCGACTTTCACGACCGCCTTTGGGCCAGAAACGGAGACGAAACAACCAGAACGCCGCCGCCATCAGACCAAACCCCAGGGCGGCGGCCAGAGATTCCGGCTCGAGCCAGTCCGCTTCCGCCGGGGTGGCCTCTCCGGCAATCGCAAACGGCACGGGCAGGAAGAGCACCACCGCCGCTGCCGCAGTTGCCAGCGCCAGGACCCAGCCGCCGCCGTTTTCCACCTTGTTCTCTTCCATGCTCAAGCAATGTCCGTCCTGCCGCTGCCGTTGATTCCTAAATTCATGGACAGTGGACATCCTGAATTCCCCGCGACACTTCTGCAACCCCTCCTTCAAGGGCTGGTGTCGCCTGGATAACTCTCTATAGTTAAGATTGTTCCGAGATTCTTGGGTTCCTTTTAAAGCCTTAGAGGCGATTTTTGTCCCCGTTTTTCGCTTCTAACGAAACTGAAAGGCTGCTACCTAACTGTCCATGCCTCGCGCACATCGTCTGGGCGTGCAAGGAGGGGTTTTCCATCTTACGCACCGCTGCCATAACCGGGTCCATTTTCTAAAGTTCGCCCGGGATCGGGATGCTTATCGCGCCAAAATGCGAACCGCCCTCAGCCTCTTCGACCTGTCCCTCCTCGACTACTGTCTGACGTGCAATCATGTGCATTTGCTCGTTGATGCGAAAGACCGTCTGGAAGTCTCCGGATTCATGAGGCGCGTGGCCGGCGAATTCGCCGGGACTTATAATCGCCGCAAAGACCGCATCAACGCCATCTGGGGCGACAACTACCACGCGACCCTGGTCGATTCCGGCCAATATTTGTGGCGTTGCCTCATGTATATCGAATTGAACATGGTTCGCTGTGGGGTGGTCTCGCATCCCAAGGATTGGGAATGGCTTGGGTATCACGAAATCATGGGCCAACGTTGCCGCTACCGGGTGCTCGACTTGGAGCGGCTCTGTTGGCGACTTGGAATCGACAATCCAGAGAACCTCAAAAAAAACTTTGCCGCCAAGATGGAGGAGACGATAGCCCGTCACCACCACTACAGGGAGGGATGTTGGACAGAAAGCCTGGCTGTGGGAAGTCGATCCTTCGTGGAACAAGTGCAACCGCTAATCTTGTCCCGACTGGAAAAGCAGCTTGTCGAGGAGGCTCCGGATTTCTGGACGCTGAGGGAAATCGAAGTTCCTTACGGCTGATATTTGGACCAAAAAATCGGCTCTAAGGCCTAAGAATCGCCCAGTTTTCCGCCCAAGTTCCTCGCCATGAGAATTTTTCTCAGGCGACACCACGTTTGGCTTGCACTACCGTCCGAATCTCCGAGAGTAAACCGTCATGACAAGACGACGGCTCTCCGCATCGCTGTTCGCCGGAGCCACGGCCTTGGTGGCCCTTCTCGTCATCTTCACCAGCCGTGAGGAGGAATCCTTCGGGGGTCGCCTGGTTTCAGAATGGATCCTCGATCTCCATCATTCCGATTACCGCGTCCGGCTCGAAGCCCAGGAGGTCCTTCGTCTGATTGGCTCCCGGTCCATCCCCGCCCTGTCCCGGGCACTCCACCATCGCGACTCGGCCCTCGACCGCGCCATGCGCGCGGTGGGTGATCGCTTCCCCCACACCGGTCTGTCCATCCCCCCGGCCGAAGTGGTCCGCCAATCCGCCGCCTCCATGCTCGCCGACCTCGGCTCTCAATCGAGCGACGCCATCCCCGCCCTGATCCAAGCGCTTGATGATCCCGAGCCAGCGGTTGTCCGGGAGGTCGAACGCGCCCTGCGCCGATCCGGACGCGACCAATTCCCACAATTGCTCGCCGCGCTGGATCATGCCCCGGCCGGCGTGCGCGCGGGAACCATCCGGGTCCTTCGTGACGTCGCTCCAAAGACCCCTGCCCTACGGGAACGTCTCCTCGATTGTCTGCACGATACCAGCCCCCGCGTTCGGGAAGAGTCGGCACTGGCTCTCGGCGCGTTTGGCACGAACCGTAGCGCGGTGGTGTCCGCCCTGTCCGATCTGTTGAGCGACGACTCGCCCGATGTACGGCTCGCCGCGGCCGTGGCATTGGGCCAATTGAAACCGGCAGCCGCCTCCGCAATGCCCGACCTGCTGGCTGCCCTCGCCGATCCAGTCGCCGTGGTCCGCGTGCAGGCGGCCCGGTCCGCATGGCTGAACGGGGAAGCCCCCGAACGCGTGCTCTCCGTGCTGACCGCGGCCCTCGAGGTGGAACACGCGCGCTGGCAGGCGGCCTACACCCTCGGGGATCTCGGACCCGACGCCGCTCGCGCCGTCCCCGCGTTGATCGAAATGTTGGAAATTGAAGCCGTCCCCCGCCCGTTGCGGGAAGCGCCCAGCTCCGCCTTTGCGTTGGGACACATCGGCAAAGACGCGGTGCCCGCGTTGACCGTCGCCCTCGACCATCCCGTGGCCCACGTCCGCACCGGAGCCGCCATCGCGCTCGGCATGATCGGTTCCGCGGCGGAGGAGGCCGTTCCCGCACTGACGCTCCGGCTCGAGGACCGCCACGAGGAAGTCCGCCAGGCCTCGGCCCTCAGCCTTGGGAAGATCGAACCCGATGCAAAGGCGGTTGTGCCGGTACTGGTCACCATGCTCGATGCCGACGATCCCTACGTGAAAACCTGGGCCGCGGACCTACTGCGTGAAATCGATCCCGAAGCCGCCCCACACCTCCAACCTGAATGAGCTGGCTCTACCGCAATCTGGTACGCCCCCTGTTGTTCGCCCGGGATTCCGAGGAGATTCACGACCGTGCGCTCGCCGCGTTGCGTTACGCCAGCAACCGTGGATTGCTTCGTGATGCCGCCGCCTCTTTTTTTGCCGCACCCCCGCTGCCTGTGGAATTGCTGGGACTGCGCTTCCCAAACCCTGTCGGCCTGGCCGCCGGAATGGACAAGCACGCCGCCGCCGCCCCCATCTGGCCCTCGCTTGGATTTGGCTTCGCTGAACTGGGCGGCGTCACCTGGCTCCAGCAGGAAGGCAATCCCCCGCCCCGAATGTTCCGTGCCGTGCCCGACGAAGCCCTGATCAATCGCATGGGCTTCAACAATCCCGGCGCCGTCGCAGTGGCCGAAACGCTCTCCCACTGGCGCGCAACCGGACTCTGGCCCGCCCACCCAGTGGGCATCAACCTCGGCAAATCCAAAGCCACCCCGCTGGAACACGCCGCCGGGGATTACGCCAGCTCGTTCCGTGTGCTGAAACCACACGCCGATTTTTTCGTCGTCAATGTCAGCTCGCCGAACACTCCCAATCTGCGAACGCTTCAGGACAAGGAACCCCTCAATGACATCCTGGCCGCCTTGCAGGAACTCAACCGACCGCCCCGCGAATCGAAACCCATCCTTGTCAAGGTCGCTCCCGATCTCTCCTTCGACGCGCTCGATGCCATCCTCGAACTCGTCCTGCCCCGCGCCATCAGCGGCATCGTCGCCACCAACACCACCCTCGAACGCCCCGGAACCACCGATCCCGATCTGCGACGTCTCTACGAGGAGAACGGCGGCCTCAGCGGACGCCCGCTCAAGTCTCGAAGCACCGAAGTGATCCGGCATCTCCACCGCCAGACGCGCGGGAAACTCCCCCTCATCGGTGTAGGCGGCGTGTTCAACGCCGACGATGCCTGGGAAAAAATCCTCGCCGGCGCCTCCCTCGTGCAGGTGTACACCGGCCTTGTCTATGAGGGCCCCGGCCTCGCCCGCGAAATCGTCAGCGGACTGTTTGAAAAACTGCACGAATCGGGCTTCGTGCGCTGGGAGGAGGCGGTCGGCAGCGCGGCGTGAATTTGCTCAAACGACGGCTTTTTCCGCGAACCTTGCCCCCAAACCCGGTTCCATCCGCCGCAGCACCGCGCCAAGCACCTGGATCATCCGGTCATTCGTCCCGCCATCCTTGACCGCAATCCGCAGCGCGCGACGTCCCAACGCGGTTCCCATGGGCGACGCATCGCGCAGAAACAACCCCTCGAGCCGGCAAGCCTTTACCACCGCGGACGCCTCGGGCGCTTCCTCCGGCAAATGGCACAACAGAAAGTTGGCCACCCCCGGGATCACCCGCAGCCCCAACCCGCCCAGACGCACCGCCAGTTCCTCGCGAAGCACATGCGTCTCCCGATACCGCGCCGCGTAATACCCGGGATCTCCCAGCGCCTCGACCGCCGCCACCTGACCCGGCAATCCCACCGCCCACGGCGGCGTCCACGCCCGCAACGGTTCCAATTGATGCGGTCCCGCGCACAGATACGCCACTCTCAGACCGCTCAACGCGTAAACCTTCGACATCGATTTGCAGACGATCACGTTCTCCGAATTCGCCGCCAGCGATTCCAGCGACTGACCCGGCCCCGCGTATTCCACGTAGGTCTCATCCACCCAGACACGCGTCTCCACCGGCGCCCGCCGCAGGACTTCACGCATCGCATCCGCGGGCGCGTGCCGCCCCGTCGGACTGTTGGGATTGACGAGTATGACCATGTCATGGTTTCTCCGCAGCGCCTCCTCCAGGCGTTCCAGGTTCACCGCGTACTCCTCACGGCCATCCAAAACGAGTCGATCCACCGCGCATCCAATCACCCGTTCCAACACGTGCGCATACTCGCCATAAGTCGGATCCAGCAACAACACACGGCTGTCCGCCGTCAACCAGCGCGGCAACGCCAGATAAATCAAATAGGAGGAACCGCCTCCCGTCAGAATCGAATCCTCCGGCACATCCCGCGCCCAGGCAATCGCCGACACCAGCCCCGCGCAACCGGTCGGCGGTGAGGTGCGCGCCAGCCAGTCCAGTTCCCGGCGCAACACCTCCAACACGCG
>DATKEE010000595.1:0-7609 GCA_035544555.1 Candidatus Methylomirabilota bacterium | reverse complement strand
GCAGGGAAATGTAGCGCGAGCCGGGGTGAAAACGAATCCAAAATCAGGGGAAATTGCGCGATTCCGCACGGGGCCGATTGCATTGCCGCCCGCGTCCGGGCATGGCGAAGGAGAGATCGCGGAACGGCGTGGCGATGTTCCAAAGGGATCAATTCTTGGGATTGGCGGGTTGTTGGTGGCGGGAGTACTGTGACGGGCATGGTGTGGAAGCTGAGGCTGGAGTGGCCGGGGGCGATTCACCATGAGCTGAACCGGCGGGCCGACGTGAGCCGATGCTCAGGGACGCCGCCGATCCTGGAACGCCTTGTGGAGCCTCTGGAGACGGCGGGTAGGACTGCGGAGCGGTTGCGGATGGGCAGCGTGTTCAACGTGAACACGCTGCCGGGTCACTGGCGGCGTGACGGGCAAAAGTAGCTATTCATAAGAACCCCCTTTCCTGGGAGAGGGGGGCGATTATCAGCATCTTTTCTTATTGACACTTCATGCCAGTTCTCCATTTTCCCGGACAAGCGTGGGATCCGGTATTCTTCGTTGTTCGAAAAACGCCGTATGCAGGGCATTCATTGGCGCGGTTGGCAATCGAGCAAAAGCTTCGAGCGCCTTGGGCTTTGGGCGGGGCGAAGTTCGCACGGATTCCTTCGACGTTTCTTTGGGTCGAGCCTGCTGAACGGTGTGGGCATGGCCCTGTTTTCGGTGGCGACCATTGCGCAGGAGGTGCGGATCGATAGCTTTGGTTTCACCGCGGAGGGCCATTTCGAGGTTCACGCCGCCAGCGAGGATCCGACCGCATATTATAGGTTGCTTCAGGGCGAGACAATCGACCAGCTCACCCAGGTGGTCGGATTGTCCCTCGACGGAACCCTGATCACTCGTCTGCCGGTGACCGGCAATCAATCCTATTTCAGACTGCACGAGGTGCCACTCACCGAAAGTCTGGACGCCGATCAAGACGGACTGAGCGACGCGTTCGAGTTGAGATTTGGCCTCGATCCATTCCTGGTCGATTCCGACGGGAACGGGATCAACGACGTCGACGAAGACCTCGACGGAGACACTCTGGATGGCCGGGCGGAGCAAGCCGCGGGGACCGATCCGTTCGATCCGGACACGGACAAGGATGGGTGGCCGGACGAAGCGGAGGTGACAGCCGGGAGCGACCCGTTGGATCCTCAATCCAGGCCGATCCTGACCCTGCTGGCGTGGCCGCGAACCGAGGTGATTGCGCCGGCGGCACCGGTCCTCGAGGCGGGTGAGTACGGGCTGATTCTGGCGAGCCCGGGATCCGAGTTGGTGTTGCCGGAGGCGCCTGCGCTCGGGGCTGGCCAAATCGGCCTGATCCTGGCGGATCCAAGGACCGAACTGGTGTTGCCGGTGGGTGGCGACGATGCGGGCATTACCCTGGGTCTGCTCCTGGCTCAGCCGCCGGTTTCGCTGACCGTGCCGGTTGCTCCCGATCTGGCGTCGGGCGAGCTGGGGCTGGTCCTGGCGCGTCCGATCGCCGAGATCGTGCTGCCAACTTCAACTGAAGACTCCGATTTCGAACCGGGCGTGGTGCTGGGGCGCCCCCCGGTGTCCCTGGAACTCGATTCCCCATGATCCAAACAACGCTAACCGAGAATACGTTGATATGAAAACGAATCTTCAATTCACCGCATTGTGTGCGCTGGCGGCCTCCATGACAGCCTTTGGCCAGGGCTTCGACTCCGGGAGTGACGGCTCGCTGGGCGCACTCGAGGTCGTCGATGCCGACGTCACCGTGAACCTGCCGGACGACGGCGAGCTCCACTACACCACCGTCACCGTAGGCAGCGGGCGAACCCTGCGCTTCAATCGGAATGCCATGAACACGCCGGTGTTCCTCCTGGCTACCGGCGACATCCAAATCAATGGCACCTTGGATGTCACAGGGGCGGATTCGCCGAGCGGTACCCCGACCGGCGGGAGCGGCGGACCCGGTGGCTTCGACGGCGGCAAGCCAGGCTTTGGTAGCGGTGTTCCGCCGGGCGATGGCTATGGCCCCGGAGGTGGAATAGGAGGTGCCGCTTCCAGCACCGCGGACGGCGCGGGCGGCGGCGGTTATGGGGCACCGGGATCGGGGGGACAATCCACCTTGCACGGCGGCACTTACGGGAGTCCGCTCCTGATTCCCCTGATTGGAGGCTCGGGTGGCGGCGGAACGGCGGGTCAACCGGGTCGAGGGGGCGGTGGTGGCGGTGGCGCCGTGCTGCTGGCGTCCAACACCCGGATCACTGTGAACGGGATCGTTCGATCCCGCGGTGGAGGCTGGAGCGGGTCAGCGTTCCACGCCGGCAGCGGCGGCGCGATCCGGCTGGTCGCACCGGTGGTCAATGGCGGTGGGACTCTCGACGTGACAGGGGGTGGTGCCGGTGGCGGGGCCGGCCGGATCCGGGTGGACACAGTGGATCGGCGTGATCTGCGGTTCACCTTCAGTCCGAACACCCAGACCACTCTGGGCGCCAACATGTTCATCGCGCCGACCCCGATGCCGCGACTGGATCTAATCCAAGTTGCCGATCTGGACATCGCCCTCGGTTCCGGCCCGGTCACCTATCAACTGCCCTTTGGCTCGGACCCTAATGTGACCGTCACGGTGCGCGCGCAGGATTTCGGTTCGGTGGTGCCCATCGAAGTGGTGCTGACACCGGACAGCGGCCCAAGGTCGGTTGTCGCCGCGGAGATTGACAACACCACGGTCAACCCGGCCACGGTGGATGTGCCGATAACCGTTCCGGTAAACACAGTGGTCACGGTGCACGTCTGGAAACCCTGACGTCGCAGGAGCGCGCATCGGGCGGTTGGGACCGGTCAACCGGACCGGACGCTGACGGTGCTTCGGCAGCCACCCAGGAGGGCAATGGGGCCGCATCTAAATATTCGACATTTGAGAATCGACGTGTGATAGGGCGGATCCGGCAAGGCGGTTCGGAGGGACGCGACCGGGAATCGCGGAGGGAGAGTGGTTGGGGAATGACCAGGAGCCACAATGGAAAACGGCGAAGTCGCTTCGCTCCATCGCCGCACTCCAAAACGTCGCCGACTTCCGACGGGGCTCAGGGATGACGCTGCGGCGTTTTGGAAGTCCGGGGCGATCTCGATGCTCTCCGAATACGTTTGCGATTTCATTTAGAGGCGACTTTCTTCCTCTGCTTGCATGGGGTGGCGTCTTCTGTTAATAGATTCGGCCGGTCCAGTCGAAAGGCTTGGCTTTGCGGGTGTTGCACTCGCTGCCAATGACATTGAAGCCAATGTAGCTCAGTGGTAGAGCAACGGTTTCGTAAACCGTCGGTCGCCGGTTCAATCCCGGCCATTGGCTCCAGTCCTCAAGCCGTTCGAACGGCAGGGAGTTGGAGATTCCTGAAGCGACCGCTTTCAACGGTTCCTTCAACGACCGGATTACCCCGCCAGAATCCGCCACCGGCGTGGCCACCGCCCCCCCACCGCACGCTAACACCCATCGGCCTGCCGGCCTTACCCTCGCCACCATGAGGC
Source organism: Candidatus Methylomirabilota bacterium (assembly GCA_035544555.1). GTDB lineage: Bacteria > Verrucomicrobiota > Verrucomicrobiia > Limisphaerales > DATKEE01 > DATKEE01. The sequence continues at coordinate 4,099 of DATKEE010000595.1, read as the reverse complement.
TTGAGATGAGACGGCGATACCGATTGTTCCGGCGCGGCTGGGTCCGCCGAGCCACTTTTAGTTCCAGAAGGTACTCGATCAACTGGTCCCGGGTAATGCGCCGGATCGGCAACTGAACTCCTCCGCGAAGCGACTCAGGAGCACGTTCAGATCTTTCGGTTCGATTGAATAGATTGTTGCGAAAAAGATTTGACGTAACCTCGCTCATCGTGTAGTCGTCTTCCACGTTCGATGAAAACCTGCATCAACATATCAACCGTGATTTGGCCGACGATGTCGGTCCCGCATTGTGGGACACGTCATAGCCGGTTAAGCCAGGGTTGTGTATTCAACCCTGGCCTATCCAGGTCGTATAGAGGGCAAGCCCCTGAAACGAATTTGGATAACCCGGAGGTAAGCAGGTAACAGAAGATTCGTAGAATTTTCCAACCCTGCTTACCGCAAAGTAAGCAGGGTTTTTTGTTTCCCAGAATGACCGACAACGACAACGAAAGGTGAACGATCTGTGAACGAAACGAAGGCGACATCTCGATGATGTCAACCGACACAATGTTAAAACAGGCGCGGGAGAGCCGAGGTTCTCCACCGGTGGGCCATGCCCAGTGGTCGCAAAGAAGCGCGCCGATTGTGTTCAGCCAGAATTTACATTCCAAGGGCTTCGGAGGAGGTGTGCCCCCAAACACCGAAACAGCCGCCGTGAAACCGCGGGTTGGGATCGAGTAGATCACCAAGAGGTGTTTGTTCTTTGTTGAAATGGCACGGGCTGGGAGGGTTCAAAGGCAGAATGCTGAGTGCATAATGCAGAATCCTCTCGGCCCTCACTTTTCCGGGTACTTCGAATCATCCCTCCAGTCTTGAGTTTTCCCTGGCGGTGTTGATGGATGAAATGGAAATGGCGACCAATTCGCTCGCTTCTTTGAGCAGCGGCGCCGCCGCGGTTTGGTCCGCCTTGCCCGATTCAGTCAGTAGTTCCATCCAATAGCCGCACTCGTCCGCTTCCTCAAGGACGTCACCCATCTTGGAAATGAACGTTGGCTTCGATTTGGCCCGACAGGCTGCACGATAGTTTGCGCCGACAGAAGTGCCCGCGCGCAGCAGCTGCCTCTTGAGGATTCTGCTGGTTTCATCATTTGGCAACTGCTCGCAAAACGCGATCACCTGAAGCGCAAACTGCTTCGTCCGGATTTGAAGATTTGTAGACCTCATCGGACGGCCATTCTGCACTCTGCACTCCACATTTTCCATTAGAATAGGCTGCGCGTCAGCACGCGGCCGAGTCTCCAAAACTCCGTTTGCCTGGGGCAGCACCAGGGCGGCGTGCCAATCATTTCGTGGGGCCGTGGCTGAAAAGTGAAGCGCCTGCCTTGCAAGCAGTGTTAAGCGGGAGCGTTACCCGCCGGACTCCACCATTTTGCTGCGGGAAACTCGACCAAAGTACAGAGAGAAGCCTCATAAACTTCTTCAGGTGGGTGTGACTCCCACTCCCGCTACCAGCCTTCGCACGCAAACAGCGGCGAGCTATGGCTGGCAGGCCAATTCAGGGAAGTGATCCGGCTGCCCGACTGTAAATCGGGTGTCGTTAAACGAAGCTGGAAGTGACGAGCTGGAGCGTTGGAACTCCCAGTTCCGCCACAAGTTAGAGGCCCCAAGTGACGACGTCGCTATCGCGAAACGTGGTCCAACACTTCCCACCAGCCTTCGCCAAGGCTTCCGCCTTCGGATTGCTTCGGCGGACAGGTCGGCCTGGCGGGCCATTTCGGACTCGTAGCTCAATCAGCAGAGCGCCCCGTTGTCTGCGGGAGGGTTGAGGGTGCAACTCCCTTCGGGTCCGCCATTTTTCGGAATGCAGCTCAGTCTTTAGAGCGCCCGGCTTGGGACCGGGAGGCCGCAGGTGAGAATCCTGCCGTTCCGACCAGCTTCGCTCTCCGAGTTCCGGCTCGGCGGGTCATTTCTATTGCTCAGTGGGATAACGAGTAGTCCACCTGCCTGTTAAGCAGGACGGTGCTGGTGCGAATCCAGCCTGGGCAGCCACTTTCAAAACACTCGCGTAGCTCAATCACCAGAGCGCGACGCTTCAATGTCGGAGATGAAGGTGGGATTCCTTCCGCGAGTGCCAATTGTCATGTGCAAAGCTTCGATGTTGGCCTGCCCGCCATAGCTTGAGCGACGGCGGGTGCGAGTCCAACCCTGGCAGCCAATTTTCAGGGTGTAATGTCAGCAGCAGACGGCCTCGTTCGGAACGAGGAGGACGCAGGTGCAACTCCTGTCACCCTGACCATTTCTGGAAGGCAGGCAGATATAAGCTGGCTGCACCTGGCGAAAGCCTTGGCGGTCCGGGTTCGATTCCCGGCATGGAGTGCCTCCGTTCGATCACACCACTTGCCCGTCTGAAGCTGCCTAAACGGCAACAAAACCGCATCCGCGATCTGCGCCAAAGTTTGCGCGGACTCGCGGACAGTCCCGTAGTTCAACCGCGATAGAACGCCTGGATTCAGTCCAGGAGATGTGGGTTCGATGCCCATCGGGCGCGCCAATTGCGACGGGCCGTTGAGTTTGGGTTATCGGTGAAGCGGGAAACCGCGAGCGCGTTCAAACCGCGCACCATCGGGCAACCGATGGATTCCCATCTCGCCTCTTGTCCGTCGTCCCATTTAGGATGGGCCGCTGTGCTTCGGTTATCGAACTGGGTAGCTCAACTGCGTTAGCGCATCTCGTGAAATCGAGAAGCTGCGGGTTCACTGCAATTCGCGAAGCGAACGTCACTTCTGGGCACCTGACTCGCAGGACTTGGGAAGTCCATTCCAGTCCAGAAACATCGAGGTCGTCTCTTGTCCATCCTTCACCATTTCGACGGGTCGCAGGATTGGGTTATCGCTCATAACGACGTGGTCGCCGGTTCGAGTCCGGCCTCCGGCTCCAGACGCCGGAGTAGCTCAGTGGTAGAGCACGTAAACTCCCAGTTCGTCTCTTATCCGTCGGTTATTTCGGCGGGCCGTAGATTGTGGATTATCGGGACCCGGCGGGCGTGGTTCAATTCCGCCCCGAGGAGCATTCCGAAGGGGTGTCACGCAAGCACCCCGGGCAATTCCACAGTCGCTTTTTGTCCGCTGCTTTTAGTGGCCGTGCGCAAGCACTTTTGATGGGCCGAAGACATCGGGTTATCTGTCATTGGTTCGACTCCAATCTGCTCTACCAAACGGGGCAGTAGCTCAGTTGGTAGAGCATTTCCGGTTCGCCCCTTGCCCATCCGTTTTCGTCGCGTCGGTGATGTGACGATTCAACCGCAAACCTCAACCACGGAGGCCGTATGGTAAACCACGATCAAGATTGGGAAGAATGCAATTTCGAAATCACCAGCAAACGTCGCAAAGGTTTCCCGTCCGAAACGCAGGTAAAACGCGGTATGCGCATCGTTCACGGGAATAAGGAACTCCGCGAGAAGCTGGGCCGGAACGACCTTTGCCCCTGCGGCTCAGGACGCAGGTTTTAAGAACTGTTGTCTGCGCAGCGGGCGTTACGACGGCAGCCGGAAGAACCATTTTTTTCCGCGAATAGTCCGAACAGAATTTCTGCGGGCCGAAGGACATGGGTTATCACTGCAAATGACCACCCCACGTTCACCAACTTGTCCGCAGTTCAACCAACGCAATCGTGCCGGGAGTGGGCGGCGCATTCAGATGAAAGGAGGCCATCATGGCCATCAACTACGCAAGAATCTTCAATCGCCGGGCCACGCCGCAATCGCAGCCGATTCCGGGTTCGAGCCAGGTTCGCAACTCGGGCGGCGGCCATTCGTGGCAGGTGGACGACTGGACGCGGCTCGACCGCTTCCTGATCCTCGGCGCCGAAGGCGGCACGTATTACATCACGGAACGCGATCTTGTGAAGCAAAACCATGACGCGATTGTCCGCTGTATCAAGGCCGACGGCATTCGAGCCGTGAACCGCATCGTTGAAATCAGTGATGCGGGTCGCGCGCCGAAGAACGATCCGGCCATCTTCGCTCTGGCGCTCGTCGTGACGCACGGTGACGCGCAGGTGAAGGCTCACGCATTCGCGAACCTTGGCAAGGTCTGCCGCATCGGCACGCACCTGTTCC